>CAZJNL010001279.1:0-1950 GCA_964546515.1 uncultured Oscillatoria sp. | reverse complement strand
TTTACGATTAAATGATTTTCACAAATACCCGAGTTTAGACAGGTTTTGTATATATGCGTTCTTCCGGATATAATATAATTTGCTAGCGGCTGCTCTGTATCCCTTCCGCGCCCGCCTCTACCTCCGGGCTATGGCCATTTGGGCGGATTTATGGGGTGCTGACCAATTTTGACGGGCGGTGCACCTGCTCGACGCCGGTCGGCATTCGGGCGGTGCGCCGGCTCAACGTCTGTCCTGCGTTCCAATGACGTTGCACAGGCGTCGAACCTGTGCACTGGGAGGGGGTGGGACACTTGGGACGCCTGTCCTACGCCTTGAAATTCCCCTCGTTCCCAGGCAACCTTACGGGAAGCCTGCGTTGCACCGTGGGGAACGCGACTCAGGGGGGCTGCTGTCTCCTTTCTCCAACAAGCAGATTAAAAGCCCAACAGCTGACCAGAGGTGAGGGGGTGAGAGGGTGAGGGGGTGAGACACTACGTCTGTTAATTCACCAGACATGATATAAGAGTCGTTTTTCTGGGTGATTGACCGCAGGCGATCTCAGCGCAGCCTAGCCCTCAACTGATAAAAAGAAATCGTCTAGAAGGCAATCAAATAATTAAAAAATTCTGTAAATCCGCACCTTTTTAGCAACTTGTTAACAGGTTTTAAGAAGCCGTAAATAAAACTTTACTTATCTTCAAATTAGTAGGGTGCGTTCCGCAGGAACGCACCCTACAAGGGAAAAATCACAGTCTCGTGCGATCGAGATCACACACCACCTAAATTACTCACTCTTAAATAGAAGAGGATAGGAACCGCAGCGAAAGCGTGTGGAACCTGTCCCTGGGGGAAAACCGTTTTCCCCAAGCAAGAGAGACGCGCTTTTGGCCCAGACAACAAAAATTTACAATCCGGACGGGTTTCCCCTTGGAGGGAGCCAGCCATTTGCCAGAATGCACGCAACTGAGTTGCACCTAAACAAACAGTCAGGACAATTTCAGGAAAGTACGATGTGTGGTGGGAGTCAAAACAGGTGCTATGAAAGGGAGTTTAGGGAATCAGGAAGGTGCGCAACCAACCGCCTCAACAAGCTGGCTTGCTATCGCCCAGCTTTTGACAGCCAGTCAGAGCGATGTCAGGATGGCTTCAGAGTTCAGCCAAGCATTTGAAGCGCTTAGTTTCCAGTTAGGGGACGTGCTGAGTGATGTGGGGTCAGACCCCTCAGATAAAAACAGTCAATCTCAATATATTAAGAGTGATTTTTATATCGTTTGTTCCGGGCGGGTGCGGCTGGTTGTCTTTGATGCCGAAAGGATGCAAGAGGTGTCAGCCAATGTGCTGGAAGCGGGAGATACCTTTGGCGCGGACTCTCTATTCTGCCATCATCCCCTCCCTTACCGAGCCGTAGCAGCCACTGCCGGTTCGATGGCTCGCATTCCAGCCGGCAAACTCCAGCCGTATTTGCAGCGACTGCCAAATCTGCAAAACCACCTGCTCTCAATTGCCCAGCAGCGACAAAGCCTGATATTCTTCAAAACCTCAACAGAATTGCGCCGCTGCTCCAGCCTGCAAGTGGAGGAACTTTTGCCTTATTTGACGCAACTGCGGGTTGCAACCGGCGAATCCCTGCCAGCGCGGACTCCTGCAGCAAATGGCCGGTTCTGGCTTGCCGGCGGGCAAATCCGGCACCAGGGGGAGCTAACCCAACCGCCAGCGATCGGGACGAGCTGGGGCTATCCAGACGCCACACCTGCTTCCTGGGTGGCGCAGACAGATTTGCTACTCTATCACTTGCCGGTGGAACACTGGGAGCACGCCCATTCCATCGCACCGGCACATTTTAGATTGCCAGAAGAGAGCGGCAATGGCAACGGACAGCCGGCACCACCCCCCAGACGGCACCTGTCAGTCGTCAAGGAATCAGGACATCTCCCCCAACCAGTCGGTGCAGACAGAGGAGAGCCAGAC
>CAZJNL010001278.1:0-1951 GCA_964546515.1 uncultured Oscillatoria sp. | reverse complement strand
GGCAGCCGGTGGGCATCAACAAATGCCGGGGGAAAATACAAGCAACGCACCCTACGAACTGGCAGCCGGTGGGCATCAACAAATGCCGGGGGAAAATACAAGCAACGCACCCTACCAGCTGGCCAAAATTTTACAGGAGTTGGAGAAACCCGTCACACCGTTTCACTGGGAGGTTGAGTTTCCGGAAGTCTTCGACCGGCAAAATCCGGGGTTTGACGCAGTGGTGGGCAATCCGCCGTTTTTGGGAGGGAGCAAAATTTCCTCAAACTTTGGCAATGAATATCTGGAGTGGTTGAAAGTTGCGAATCCAGAATCGCACGGTAATGCTGACTTAGTGGCGCACTTTTTCCGCCGCGCTTTCGCCATTCTGCGCAAGTCGGGGTGTTTTGGGTTGATTGCAACAAACACTATCGCGCAGGGCGACACCCGCAGCACCGGCTTGCGATACATCTGCCAAAATGGCGGCGCGATTTACTGCGCCCAAAAGCGTTTTAAATGGCCAGGAATTGCGGCGGTTGTGGTGAGCGTGGTTCACGTCCAAAAAGTAGGGGTCGTTACCAAAACAAGCGGTGGTAAAGAGGAAAAATCCTTGATGGCAACGCACCCTACTGTGCCCGCCATTCTCGACGGGCGCGAGGTTCCCCAGATTTCTGCTTTTCTGTTTCATGCCGGTGGGAGTGATAACCCAGCTGTGTTGCTGGCGAATGCAAATAAGAGTTTTCAAGGTAGCATTGTGCTGGGTATGGGGTTTACCTTTGACGATTCTAACCCAGAGGCGACGCCCATCGCCGAAATGCACCGGCTGATTGAGAACAATCTTAAAAATGCCGAGCGGATTTTTCCTTATATCGGGGGTGGGGAGGTGAACTCCAGCCCAACGCACGCCCACCACCGCTATGTTATCAACTTTGGCGAGATGAGCGAAGCTGAAGCGCGGGAGTATCCCGATTTGATGAAGATTGTTGAGGAGAAGGTGAAGCCTCAGAGAATTGTACTCTCTCCAAAAAATTCGTGGAATAAAAGCGTAGCTACAAAATGGTGGCTGTTTGGTGCGGATAGAGTAGAGCTGCACAAGGCAATCGCCCAACTCGATCGCGTGTTGGTAGTTGCCCGTGTGGGCCAGCACGGAAGTTTCGCATTTTTACCTAATAAAATAGTGTTTTCTGAGCAGCTAATCGTCTTTGCAGACGAACGGGATTCATTTTTCAGCATCATGCAATCCCGCGTCCATGAAATCTGGGCGAGATTCTTCGGCTCATCCCTGGAAGACCGGCTGCGCTACACCCCCACAGACTGCTTTGAAACCTTCCCCTTCCCGGAGAACTGGGAAACCAACCCCACTCTGGAAGAAATTGGCAAAACCTATTACGAATACCGCGCCGACTTGATGGTGCGCAACAGCCAAGGACTCACGGATACCTACAACCGCTTCCACGATCCGGATGAGCGAAACCCGGAAATCCTGAAATTGCGGGAACTGCACGCGGAGATGGATCGCGCCGTGCTCGACGCCTACGGGTGGAAAGACATCCCCACCGGCTGCACTTTCCTCCTCGATTACGAGGAAGAGGAAGAGGAAGATTCCCCCGGGAAAAAGGGGGGATTTCGGGAGAAGAAAAAGCCCTGGCGCTGCCGGTGGCCAGAAGATGTCCGCGATCAAGTATTGGCGCGGTTGCTGGAGCTCAACCAGCAGCGCTACAAGCAGGAAATTCTCGGCGGGAAAGCTGCAGAGGGGAAACCCAAGGGAAAAGGTGGGAAGAAGGCACCGGCGAAGTCTCGCAAGAAGGGATCGGATCAGCCCACCCTGTTTAACCTGGAGTAGGGTGCGTTGCCGTTTTACGTTTTGATGCCGGCAATCTTGTCGGGTGCCGGCAACGCACCCTACTGGGGGGGTGCTTTGATGCCGGCAATTTTGTCGGGTGCCGGCAACGCACCCTACCGGGGGTGTGGG
>CAZJNL010001277.1:0-1954 GCA_964546515.1 uncultured Oscillatoria sp. | reverse complement strand
ACCAAACCCCACAGAGGTGCTGGCATGTTCTCACCCTCTCACCCTGTCTCCCCCTCTGGCCTCCCCCCCTCACCCCTTTTTCCTTCTCTCTTTTAGCAGACAACTGGCCGCCCGGACTGCGGCCATCGCCGATCCCCGCAGGTTTTTTCTCGATCCCCAACTACTTGCTGACATGCCGCAGCACATGCTAAGATAAATTTCAGTAGCAAAAGATACAGTTTTTCCCGGTTGTGCCAGAAAAGCCATAGCGCGGTGAGTGCAGGCGAGTGATGCCTGTGCCACAAACGCTGTTGCCGGTGCAATCCTTTTGGGGCTTAAAAACTACAGGAGAACACAACTCAAATGTCTAAATCATTATTTGCCGATGCCAGTCAAAGGCTAGAGCGAGCCATGAAATATGTGTCCATTTCAGAAGACGCTCTGGAACACCTAAAACACCCTAAAATCAGCTTGAGCGTTTCCATCCCCGTGCGCATGGACAATGGCTCATTGCGAATTTTCCAAGGCTATCGGGTGCGCTATGACGATACGCGAGGTCCGGGGAAAGGAGGCGTGCGATATCACCCCAATGTTACCCTGGATGAAGTGCAATCCTTAGCCTTCTGGATGACCTTTAAATGTGCGGTGTTAAACTTGCCGTTTGGCGGCGCGAAAGGTGGGGTGACAGTTAATCCCAAAGAACTGTCGAAGCTGGAATTGGAACGGCTGACTCGCGGGTATATTGACGCCATAGCCGACTTTATTGGCCCAGATGTCGATATTCCAGCCCCTGACGTTTATACTAACCCGATGATCGTCGGTTGGATGATGGATCAGTACAGTATTATCCGGCGTCAGCTCACCCCAGCTGTTGTCACCGGCAAACCGATTACCTTAGGCGGGAGTTTGGGGCGAGATACCGCAACCGCAATGGGGGCGTTCTTTGTCATCGAAGCCATGATGCCCAAATTTGACATGCCACCCCAAGAGACATCCGTGGCGGTGCAAGGCTTTGGCAATGCGGGAGCGCACATCGCAGAATTGCTCTCCAAAGCCGGTTATAAAGTAGTGGCTGTCAGCGACTCTCAAGGCGGAGTCTATTGCAAAAAAGGGCTGGATATCCCCCGCATCCGGCAATTCAAAGAATCTCAGAAAGGAATTAAAGCCCTCTACTGCGAAGATTCCGTCTGTAACGTTGTGGAGCATGAAGTTATCACCAATGAACAACTTCTAACTTTAGATGTAGACGTTCTGATCCCGGCAGCCTTAGAAAATCAAATCACTGAGGCGAATGCCAAAGACATCAAGGCAAAAATTATCTTTGAAGTAGCGAATGGCCCGACCACATCAGGGGCGGACAAAATTCTGGAAGAAAAAGGCATCTATGTATTTCCCGATATTTTAGTGAATGCGGGCGGGGTGACAGTTTCCTATTTCGAGTGGGTGCAGAATCGCAGCGGGCTTTACTGGACGCTGCAGGAAGTCAATCAGCGATTGAAACAGAAAATGGTGGAAGAGACTGAGCCAATTTGGCAGATGTCTCAGGAGTTGGGCATCTCGATGCGAACTGCAGCTTATGTCCACGCACTAAACCGGCTGGGCGAAGCGATTAATGCCAAAGGAACAAGGGATTATTACCTGAGCGCCTGAGTCAGATCGCCGCAGGCACCTAGTTTATATAGGACTGACGCGGATTCTCAAATCTAGATCCCCCCTAGCCCCCCTTAAAAAGGGGGGAATAATACTAGCTCCCCTTTTTCAGGGGGGTTGGGGGTATCTAAGACTGGCAGTGCGTGCGTTTGTCCTATTATAAAGGTAAAATTACCATGGGGACAAGAAACCGGGTTTCTGTAGCGCCGGCAGCGTTCTCACAATGAAGATGCGGGCTGGAAGTAGAACGCACCTAGGCATTCTATAAACTCCGCGATAGCGGAGTTTGTTTGTATAGCCGCGATTTCAATCGCCCGGGTGTATT
>CAZJNL010001276.1:0-1959 GCA_964546515.1 uncultured Oscillatoria sp. | reverse complement strand
TCTTCCGGATATTATAAAATTATCCCCAAGGCCAGAACAACTGCTTCGCCGCCGTACCCTCAATTCCAATCCCCCCTAGTGCTGTAGGGGCAACCCCCCGTGCATTGGTGTCAACTTAAGGTAACAATTCTGATTTTTCTCGCTTTTAGCCCCGTCTCGATCCCCCTAAATCCCCCGTGAACAAAAAAAATTTCCTCATGCTCCCCCCAAAGTAGGGGCGGGACATTCAACATGGCCACCGGCAGCCACTTCCCTGGCGCTTGGCTCAGCACAGAGCCTTTACCTGCCGGTTTGAGGGCGCTCATTCTGTTTTTGGACTTCCAGCACCGGCACCCCAGCACCCGCACCGCTAGCGTGTAGGGCACCGACCGGCTGCGCCACGACAAGAAACCCGGTTTCTTGTGACTTCACTTTTTGGCCAGAAACCGGGTTTCTTCTGTGGTCAAGCTGAGCACGACAAGAAACCCGGTTTCTTGTGACTTCACTTTTTGGCCAGAAACCGGGTTTCTTGCAGCAGCTGTAGGGGCGGGTTCACCCAAGATGGCGAAGTGTAGGATGTTGTAGGGGCGGGTTCACCCGAAATGTTTGCAGCACAACGAAGAATGTTTGTAAACCCGCCCCCGCCCCTACTTCCCGCTGGCCCACCACAATAAACCATGTTTCTGAGCGCTTTTTGGCCTCACTCCTACAGAGATTTGTCCTTCACATATTCTTTAATTATAGCTTGAAGCGTAAAGTACGAACCGCCCTTCTCTGCAGTTTTTTCAATTAAACAGCGTCTCGACAAAGACTGGATCGCCTTCAAAAAATCAGAGTGAGAGAAAGTGAACTCAGTCGGTTTTCGGGTGAGCTGCAACCCGGGGTGACTGGCCAACCATAACAGGATTAATTTTTCCGATTTGGACAAGCGCTGATAGTGTTCCAGCAAGAGCGAATCTAAATCTCCTAAAAACGGGGTTGGGCAAGATAAAAATTGCGCAACGCTCCCGTTAAACAGCTGGACAATAGTCGTCGCGATTATCTTTAACCACGAAGGGTTGCCGGCGTACAGGTCAATGAGTTCTGGCCATCTCTCTTCATCAGTCAATCCCCTTTGGTTTAAGATTTCCCGCGCCGAGGTTCCTAACCCGCTAATCTGTAAGGTTCGGCAGTGCCGATTTTCCGCTTCTAAGGTAGCAATTTCTATCGGGTTTTCCCAACTGAGCAGTAGCAAGCAACTCTTGTGGGGGTTTACAGCCAGCTGTTTGAGCAATTTGCCATAATGCCGGTACTCGGGAAGGTAGGTGCCGGCTAATTCGCCCCGGACAAAAGTTTCTTGGAGATCGTCGAGTATGATCAGGCAGCGATGGGCGGACAAATAGTCAATCAGGGATGGCAATTGAGTTTGTTGCTGTTCAGAGAAAAACTCCATTAAATTTGTGGTGAGGGATTCCAGCGTTGGAAATTTCTGATGGCTGCGCCAGACAATCAGATCGAAGTTCTGCTTAATTTGTTCGACAAGTTCGACTGCCTGGGAAGTTTTGCCAATACCGGATAATCCTATTAAGGTGACAATCCGGATATTTTCTTCTAATATCCATTGTTTTAGGGTGGTGAGTTCCCTGGTGCGCTCGCAGAAGGGATGAGCGCGTTCTGGCGCATCGGTTAGATCGTGGCGCTGTTTGACTTGAACTTTGTCTGGATTACTGGTAGAGGGCGAGCGCTCTTTGGGCGTGCCGGCGGAAGTCTGACTTTCCCTACAAACATTGATGTTGCCTTGAATAAAATTACTCTGTGCGCCATCCTCAACAATGGAAACGTGGTGGATATGATACCGTTCCATCGCAGAGCGGAAGTTTGATTTACTAACTTTTTCGTTTAATTCTTCTGATAGCATATCCCATAAAGCGATCGCAGCTTTTTTGACGTTGGCTTCGCTACAGCGATAAGTCTGAGCAATTTCTTTGTACCGTTGACTGT
>CAZJNL010001275.1:0-1961 GCA_964546515.1 uncultured Oscillatoria sp. | reverse complement strand
TCCGCTCAGCCTCAGACTCCAGCTTGGCAATTTCCTTGGCTTTAGTCCATTCGATGCGCCCCAGGCGGAGGGCTTCCAGGATATCGGGAGGAAGTTTGAGAAGGGGGAGTCTGGTGCGGACGAAGGACTGCCAGGTCATCCGCCCCAGATCGGCAAATACCTGCTCTACTATTTCCCGGTCTGATTTCCCCAAAGCGCTTTGGGGAATTTCCCCCTCTCCCTCCCCCTTATCCGCTGCACTCTCCGGTCTGTCCCCAACCCAGGCCTCATCCGCTTCACTTTCCCTGCTACACAAAGCGCTTTGTGTAGCTTTCTTTCTGGCTTGATTGTCCAGCCGGTATAGCCGTCTCTCAACACCGGCTAAATCGCATTCCAGCCGGAAAGCCAGCAGTTGCAGGATTCCTTCGCTTTCCTCCAATCGGTTCAAATCCTCGCGCTGCAAATTCTCCACCAGGGCGTAGTGTACCGCTTCAGAATCAGTCATCTCGCGCACTACCACCGGCACTTCAGTCAGTCCAAGTGCCAGGGCTGCTTTGTACCGGCGCTCGCCGGCTACCAGCTGGTACTGGCCCTCGCCCGCAGGCCGCACCAAAAGGGGCTGAAGGATGCCGTGTGCCCTAACGCTGTCAGCCAGCTGTTGCATAGCAGCTTCATCAAAATAATGCCGGGGCTGGTATTGAGGCAGCACAATTGATGCCAGTGGAACGTGTTGAGCGGCTGCTGGTAGCTGAGAGCCGTTTCCCTCCCAGCCCTTATCTTGGTGTTCAGTTATTGGGTGGGAGTTAGATGAGGTTGAGGGCCGCCGCTGCTGTGAGAGCATTTTTAAGTGTATCTTAGAGAGCTTGTATCCCTCCAATTAAATGGCTGTTTATCCCCACGCTCGTATTCTTAACAAAAAATTAAACTTTCAACAGCGCCCAATCCTAGGCCCAAGATCAGCGATTTTTGCTTGCAACAGCCCTTAAGGCGAAGCGAGTCACGGAACGAGCGCATTTATTCCAGTCTGCCGCTGGTGTCTGGGCGGTGGGGCTGCCGCTAGTGCAGGCGTTGGTGGCCAGTTAAGATCAACTCGCGGCGGGTGGCTCATACCGAAATTGCGCCGGCACCCTCTCCGCCGCCCCGATCTTCTCCGCTTTCTCAACACGACTATTTGGTCGCACTGTTTCTTCCGCTTTCTTCCCGACATGACGGGCGTCGCTCAATCCAACCCCCCTTTCACCGTTTCCTGCGAGTACCTCAAGTTTATCTTCACTCCGATACAAAAACCTTGAAATAATTGAAAGTAATAAAACGTATTTTGCCTCAAATAATGGCTTTTAAAATACTGGTTAATAACAGCCAAAAAGCTGTTATAAAAGTATAGGTAAACCCCCATTATTCAGATACTAATGAGAGTGATACGGCCAGTCCTGAGGAATACGCAAAGATGGTGGCTGAAGAGAGAAAATTGAGATGGCAAGGCTATGAAGTTTACCGCTTTGGGGGATATGAGTTAGGTCAAATCAATAGTCAAGAATTAGTTGCAGTGATTTTTAGCGATAGTGGCGCTCGCGCGGGGGCTTCGCTTTCTCAGCCCCCAGAGAAAAGCCAAAAGCCCCTGACAGATGGGCAAAAACTTCCCACCGGCATCTGGCAATCTCTTCAAAATCCGGAGTGCGATTAGCCTTTCCAGATACAATCAATCCTGTCCGATCCAAAACGCGAACATGGTGAATAGCGAACTTGCCAGCATCAAAGAAGAGCTGATTTCTATCTCAACAGCCGCCGACACCGGCTTTAACTGCGACCCTGCAACTGGCGAGCAAATTGAGAAACTCGCCTCACAAATTGAGGCTTTAACGCCTACTGAAGAGCCGACCGGCCAGATGGAAGCGGTGGAAGGGCGCTGGCGGCTTTTGTACAGCAGCTTTGGCCAACAGCGAGAAACGACCCTAGACCAGCTTGCCTTCGGAAAACTCCCC
>CAZJNL010001274.1:0-1963 GCA_964546515.1 uncultured Oscillatoria sp. | reverse complement strand
GGGATTTTTCCATGAATGGGTCGCCTACTTGGACGTCGGGGCGGTCGTCCATTGAGGTGTCGCTGAGTTCGGCGCTGGCGAAGCTGGCTCCTCCCATGCCGTCTCTGCCGGTGGTGGAACCGACGTACAGTACGGGGTTGCCGGTGCCGGCTGCGCCTGATTTGACGATTTCGGGGGTTTCCATCAGGCCGAGGGCCATGACGTTGACGAGGGGGTTGCCGGTGTAGGCGGGGTCGAAGTAGACTTCGCCGCCAACGGTGGGGACTCCAACGGCATTCCCGTAGTGGGATATTCCTTCGACGACGCCGGCAAACAGGCGGCGGGTGCGGGCATCTTCTAGGGAGCCGAAGCGGAGGGAGTTGAGGACGGCGATTGGGCGAGCCCCCATTGTGAAGATGTCGCGCAGGATGCCTCCGACGCCGGTGGCTGCTCCTTGGAAGGGTTCGACGGCGGAGGGGTGGTTGTGGGATTCGATTTTGAAGGCGAGTCGCAGTCCGTCTCCTAAGTCTACCACACCGGCGTTTTCTCCGGGGCCGACGAGGATGCGATCGCCCTGGGTGGGGAATTGTTTGAGGAGGGGGCGGGAGTTTTTGTAGCAGCAGTGTTCTGACCACATGACGCCGAACATGCCCAGCTCGGCTTTGTTGGGGTGGCGACCGAGCCGGTGGACGATTTCTTGGTACTCTTCGGGCTTTAGACCTTCGTCGGCGATTTCTTCAGGAGAGAATGGGGCTTCGGAGATAGTAGACATGTAACCCTTGCGCAAATGGCACAGGGTTTATTGTATCGGATTCACCGGCAGCGGGCAGTGGGGGTGGCGCACCAGTGGGGGCGGGTTTACCCAACAGAGGTGCCGGTGTCAGAAGATTTTGATAAACCGCGGCGACTCGCCGGCTGCCTGTTGAGGGCTAAAGCCTGAATCTGCGCACTGACAAGACATCTTGAGCTGCGTCTTAGAAACCCGGTTTCTGAAAGAAACCGGGTTTCTCTGTATCTGGCGAGCCTTGAGAAAAGCTATATCTTATTTGTTAAGGAATAGGGTCGATTCCCAGTTCCCGGACATAGGCATGTTTGGCGCTACCCAAGGAGTTGAGAAGCACTTTATCTGCTGTCCAAAATTCTCCTGGGGCACCAACTGATCCGGCGGCTAGCTCTGTACAAGCTAGAAAGGCAGCGTCGTAAAGGGTTGGCAGCTGGTACGTCTGGGAAATTTCCCAGGCTCGGTTGCGTGCGTTGCAGGCTCTCGGTGTACTGTGTGGGCAAGGTGCAAAATCTTTGCCAAATGATATCGGCGGCGTCGGCTTTAAATAGATTAGCTCGCACTTTTTTGCGCAGCACGGAACCGACTTCCGCGCAGGCAAATGCTGGAGCTACCAGCAGCAGTTAAGATGAGGATGCGCTGGCTTGAACATTACCTCTTTTAGCTAGCTTTCCTGCAAAACGTTTTGAATGAGTTGGACTGCTAGTTCTAGTTTATCGCGCTGGGTGAGGGCTTCCATGTCAATGGTGACTGCAGACCGGCTTTTGGGGATGGGGGGTGCGGGCTTCGCCGTCGGGAAGGGTGCCGGCGGTAAGTGCCAGGAGTCGTAAAAGTAATCGATTGGTTTGCCGTAGACGGCTGCGATCGCTGGCAGCTCTCTCTCGGCGTCTACTTTGCGTTTGCCGTTCTCTATACATGACAGCGCTTGCTGGCTGAGGCTGACGCCGTAGCGAATCTCTAGCTGTTCGATGACTTGTTCTTGAGTCATGCCAAGTGACTCGCGGGTAGCCTTGAAGCGCTTGCCAAGGGAGAAGGCCATATTATCAGGAAATCGTGTGAGTTACAACAAAATCTTATTTTCTGGCTGCAGCAGTCGCTATCCGATAAAATTGTGAATTTTGAATAATAGCGTAATAAAAGGCCGGCGGGAGCCGGTTGTGCGCCGGTGGGGCTAGATTTCGGGCAAGAGACTTTGAATGAGTT
>CAZJNL010001273.1:0-1967 GCA_964546515.1 uncultured Oscillatoria sp. | reverse complement strand
AGGTGCGGGGGCGGGTTTAGTCAGATTTTTCCTTGTGTGACAAATATTTCGGGTGAACCCGCCCCTACAATAGGTGCGGGGGCTTATCTGTCCTGGGGAGGGGGTGGCTTTCCCATCGCAAGCGCCGCTTGGCAAAGACGGAGTTTGAGCCGCCAATAAAGAAGGCACCCGCTGCGGGGGGGTGCCCTAAAGATTTGGAATTTGTGTACTCAATATAATAATGTCACTTAGGGAGTTGTGCGAGCTGCCAAATTGCCAAATGGGCAGTTAGAGGCTGCTGACGCACTCATCGCTATCGTTCCTCGGATTATTGACCAGCGTGCTGACTGGGTAAGCGGTCATGTCCTTGGCCAATGTAACTTCTCCAGCTCAGCTAAAATTTCTTTCTCAATCACTGAGTTTATCATATATAGCGGTTTTCAGTTTAGTCAGGTACAGTAGGGGCGGCAAGGGCGAAGCATCCGGGCGGGTAGGGGCGAAGCATCCGGGCGATAACTGATACATTTTATAGAAAACGTTTCTCACCGGATGCTTCGCCCTTACGGGTTTGACCCAAATATTTTTTGCCGGACGATTTCCCCGCCAGTATGCTCAGTGTACCTCATTTAATCGAGAAACGCCACACACTGCCCTCCCTTATCCAACCGTCACGCCTTCAAGCTCCTCATCCGTTAGATCGTACAGCTCACGCAGCTTCTCCAACTTCTCAGCATCGGGTTCCCAGAAACCCCGCCCGTTCGCTTCTAACATCCGCCCCACAATATTGCGGAACGCCTCCGGATTCGCCTCTCGCAACTTCTTCGCCATTTCAGGATCTAACGCATAAGTGTCAGCCGCTTGATCGTAAACCCAAGAATCCGTAAAATCAGCCGTACCTCCCCAGCCAATCAGCGCTGTCATCCGCTGCGAGATTTCATAAGCGCCGCCACTCCCTTGATTCGCCATCGCTGTCGCCCATTTGGGATTCAGCAACTTCGTGCGGTATTCCAAACGCAGCAAATCTTCTAACTTGCGCGGCGTCGTATCTTTAGAAAAACTCTCGACAAAACTGGCGCTCACCTTCTCGCCTCGCAGCTTCTCAGCCGCACGCTTCAACCCGCCGGTGTTGGCATAATATTCTTGAATATCCGTCAAACCGTACTCAACCGAGTCGATTTCCTGCACAATGCGCTCACTCGTTTGCAACAGCTGATTCAGAACTTCCCGTCGCGCTTCGCCCTTATCTTTGCGCCCGTAGCTAAAAGCATTGCGGTTTTGCCAAGTATCCCCCAACTCATCCCCCGACTCCCAATTGCCATCCACAACTTGCTCGTTCACCATTGAACCAAAATCGCCCGCAGGATTAGAAAACAGCCGCGCCGAAGGATTCTCCACACCTTCCGCCTTCAGCGCCAAAGCGTGCTTGCGGACAAAATTCCGCTCCACCGGCTCATCCGCCTCAGCCGCCCGCAAGAACAAATCGTCCAGCAACTCTATAATATTCAAAAAACTGTCCCGGAAAATCCCAGAAAGATTTGCCAGCACATCAATCCGGGGATGCCCAACCTCTGCCAAAGGTTTCAGCTCGTAGCGAACAATTCGCCCCGTTCCCTCCTTCACAGGTTCAGCCCCCACCAATTCCAGCAGAATCCCCAGAGATTCCCCCTTGGTTTTAATCGCATCCAGCCCCCACACCATCACCGCCACCGTTTCCGGATAATGCCCGTGTTCTTGCAAGTGCTGCGCGATAATTTTCTGAGCAATTTCACGCCCGCGCTCGTAAGCAGCCGGTGAGGGCATGCGGTAGGGATCTAAAGCGTGAATATTCCGCCCCGTCGGCAACACACCCGGACCGTCGCGCAACAAATCGCCCCCCGGTGCCGGTGGTATATACTCCCCATTCAGCCCCCGCAGCAGGTTGGTTATTTCATCCGCCGTTTGCATCAGCAGGTTGCGGATGTTGGCGGCTGATTCTTTACCGGATGTAG
>CAZJNL010001272.1:0-1971 GCA_964546515.1 uncultured Oscillatoria sp. | reverse complement strand
GGCTATCTCAAAGCTGAGGCGCTGTCGGAAATAGCCGGTGAATATGCCTCAGCCAGACAGTACGAAAAAGCCCTGCAAGTGGCTCAAACTATCGAGGGCGATCAGTACAAAGCTCAAGCCCTGTCAAAAATAGCTGACCAATATGCCGAAACGGGACAAGACAAGAAAGCGATAGCAATTATAGCACAAGCCCTGCTGATTGCTGAAGGTCTGGAGGATAGCTATTCCAAAGTCAGCGTGTTGCAGGAGCTAGCCGATCAGTATCAAGCAGCTTCCCAAACCCAGAAAGCCGCCGATATTATCGCCCGAACGGAGGCGATTGAAGCAACCCTCGATAAGCGCTACTCAAAGAGTAAGTCCTCTCGTGAGGAGAGCTGCCAAGGAAAGTTTTGATAGCTCCTGAAATGCTATTTTTTGCTGCGCACGACGATCTGCTGTCGCCGCTTGCCGGTGAGTACGCCGCCGCCGGCAGGTTCGACTTGGCTGTCGAGCTGGCTAATTCGATTAAGAATGAATATTGGAAACAGCCGGCTTTGCTGAAAATCGCCGAAGAGTATGTCGCCGCCGGCAAATACACCGAGGCTCTGGAGTTCGCCGGCGCGGTGCAGTCAAAGGAAGTCAAAATCAGGGCGCTGAGGGCGATGGCTCAAAAGTATGCGGAAGCGGGGGAATACGCCCGCGCCTTAGAGGAATACCGCCAAGCCCTGGAAGTGGCCAAAACCATACAGCCTCCACCGGAATACCCCCCAGAGGCTATTCATGGCATTCAGGAATATTCCATCCCCCTAATTAAGTGCTCCCTCGGGCAGAGCTAAGGCAGCGGCACTCACCTTTCGATATATATTCGGAACGAGAGCGCCGGTCATCTCGTCTTATTAAGCGTTCGTAACAACAAGGCAAGTGCACGCACCGGCGAAGTGTCTCCCAAGTGTGTCTAGCTGCTTAATGTATGCCGGTGCGCAGCAGGGGCGGGTTTATTTCAGATATCTGTAGGGGTACAAGAAGATATTTACAAACCCGCCCTTAAAAGGGAAAGGGAATTTTGGCTCGTGCCCGATGCCCCACTCCCGCCGATGCATGCCCAATGCCCAATGCCCAGTGCCCTGGTGTGACTAAGCCCTCGCCCCCCACAACCCCCGCCCTTCAAGAGAATAGGGAGGCTTTTTCACAGCGCCGGTAGGGGCACACCTTGCCGGTGCCCGCCCCTTGTTCACCGAGCGCCGGATTTAAGATTGGCCATATCCAGCATGCTGAGCAGGCCAAGGAGCGCCCGGAGTACTCCTCAGGTATGAGTTATAAAAAAATTTTTGCGTCTTCACGAGTTCTTCACACTTGAGAGCTAGTCTGGAAACACAAGCAGCTCAGTACAGCCCCATAGCAAGCGCACTCGGAGACGATCATGTTGCCCTCTTCTTATGTCATTTTGCTGACAGTCGCTTTCTTAGCCGTCTGCGTTTATTTACGGTCTTCTCGCGACATCCCCTTTACTCTTGCTGCCTTAACTGCGGTCGTGTGTTTCTTTTGGGGCTTTGCCTTAGCACCTTGGGGAATCCAATTGCTGATCGTCATCCTTCTCACCCAGGCTGATAAGTTTTACGTCCCTAAGGAGCGCCGACTCGGATAAAAATCAGCCCCACCCAAGTCCGTTGGTGAGTTTACTGGTTTTTAAGGGCTTGCCTATCCTCGCTCAGTTGATTGCCGCACCCCCACTCGCAGGGAAATCCCTTTGAATAAAGTAGCTGGTTTAAAAATCCTATGAATCCTTGTCCTTGTTGCTCCGGTCAGTTACTCCGTCACGCCCGTCACAGTGGTGTCTATTGGTTCTGCTCGCACTGCTGGCAAGAAATGCCGGATTTCTCTTCCATCGTTACCAACCGCCCGCGCGTGCAGCAATTGGAACGCCTGATTGATATCTACACCACCACTTCTAAACAGAAAGACTTGGCAGAGGTGGAGGTGGGTTCCCCTGTC
>CAZJNL010001271.1:0-1973 GCA_964546515.1 uncultured Oscillatoria sp. | reverse complement strand
CTGAGCGTGCGCAACCAGGGATTTTGGGTGAGCGGGAGAACTGGTGAGTCGGGAGCCATGTAGAATTTATGGTGCATAATAGTTAGGAGTATCCAACTAACCCGTTAAGGCGGACTGCTTTTTGGATCGATTCAGGGCGATGCATCTGCTAGACACAATACCCGTGGGTCTGCTTTAACGTCGGGCGAGCTGAACCCCTGATTAGGATACAGCTTCCTCCTACCTTGAGAAGGTAGCGAAATTAGCCGGCGAGCATCAGCATCCGGGGGCTGAGATTGCCGACAGCGGGGTGAGGTTCGAGGGTGAGAGGCTGTTTTGTGCCTGTTTCGGCAAACAGCCACGGGATTGTCCCGGTTTTGTGATTAGACTGCAAGCCCGGGTGGCCCAAAAGTGGTATGGCCCTCACGCACCGGCAGCGGGGGGTGAGGGCTGCTGAGCGCAGCTGACTCTTTTCCCACTGGCTTTGAGTAGCATTGAGGTAGAGCGGCTTCGTGGCTGGGTGGGAACACCGGCTCAACGCGCAACCGTATTTCAAGATAACACGATTCACCAAAAGGGTATTATATTATGGTTAGGATGAAGTATCCCCTGAAACTGCTTCCACTGTCGTTAGCCCTATTCTTAGGACTTGCAGCCACCACTAGCTTCCCGATTTTGGTGCGGGCGCAGTCAGGGCAAACCTCGACCGGTCAAAGCATAGCTGGCAATTGGAACGCATTTAACCCGCCCAACCGAGGGCTGCCCGATGGGCGGCAAGAAGGTGGGGGAGTGCGCGGTGGCAATTGCCCCAACATTCAAAACAAGCTAGTCGCTTTGATTCCGGCAACAAATATAGGGCTAACCGTAGCGGAGTACCCCACACTTTACTGGTATGTCCCGGAAACAGCTGGCGCTGAAACTGCCCCGGAAACAGCGAGCGCTGAAACTGCCCCCGCAATGGAGTTTATCTTGCAGGATGAAGAGGGCAAGGAGGTTTACAATTCGGGGAAATTGCCGGCTCTGGGGAGTGCCGGTATTGTCAGCTACACTATGCCGGCTAAATCTAGCAAACCTTTGGAAGTGGGGAAGAATTATCAGTGGTTTTTTTCAATTATCTGCAATCCTGACGATCGGTCGGGAGATGTTAGAGTACAGGGGTGGGTAAAACGGGTGGAAAAGAGCCAGACTCTGGAGCAAGAGCTGGAAGCGGCTTCCGAAAAGGAGCGCCCATTTATTTATGCCAGAGAGTCGCTTTGGTTCGACACTCTCTCATCCCTCGCTCAGCTGCAACGGCAGAATCCTGGCAATGAAACCTTTGCCACCAAATGGGAAGAACTTTTGAATTCTGTTTCTCTAGGGAATTTGGCTAAGGCTCCTTTTGTTAAGCGAAATCAATCCCCCAGTTCGGCTGCAAATTTTTGATTTGGGCGGGGACCGCGCATCCGGGACAGTTTTCGTACAGACGCGATAACCTTTGTTTCTACAATAACTGCACTACCGGACGTGAGAGCAAACTAAAAACTCGGGGAGTTTAAAAACCCGGGTTTTTAAACTATTTAAGCTATTTTTGAGAGCTAGAAGGAAGAACCATCACCAAAGAGCCGGCACAGGCAAGATGCCGGTGCTACAAGAGATTGGCACAGGCAAGATGCCTGTGCTACGGTTTTTCACTATATGCGGGTGAAATCCTCGACGCCGATCGGGTTAGCCGGCACACCATTGAGGGTGGCAAGCTGCTCATTGCTACCGGCAAGTTTGATGGAAGTGGCACCGCTGTCAAAGGTAATTGTCAGCGGCTCGAAGGTTAAACCACCACGCAATACCAGCGAATCAATGCCATCTTGAAAGTCAGTGATTAAATCGCTTCCCGTACCGGCTTTTAAGACGAACTTGTCAGCACCGGCACCGCCAGTCAAGGTGTCGTTGCCATGATCACCGAAAATCCAGTCATCCCCATCGCCGCCGGTGAGAATGTCAGCGCCTTTTCCGCCAAA
>CAZJNL010001270.1:0-1975 GCA_964546515.1 uncultured Oscillatoria sp. | reverse complement strand
TTAAATTCGAGTATACCCTGTTCGGCAAAATCTACAAGACATTTTTCAGAGTTCCGCCGGTGATGCTGCGAGTCACTTACATGGGCGGGTTGAGACGGGATTACCGAATTATTCCCGGAAATTCGGAAAATGGGGTGACAGTCAGCCACTTACCTGCGAATGACAGCGAGGCGCAGTCTTTCTTCCGAGGGCAATTAGCCGGTCGAGTCAAATCCTTCAGCTTTGCCATCAGCAACCCCCTGCTATTCCAACCCGACATAGCAGTCAGTCTTACTTCCCACAACCTCCTAGATCCGTCGGTGAGGGAACTCCCCTGGATTGACGTATCTCAGTTAAAAGGGATAAAATTTCTTGGCAAGACTGATGGCTACATGGGGCATGTAGACTCACAAGCTGAACAGAAGTTTTTCAAACAAGGAGATGCCATCTCCGCTTATGGATGGGCGGCGGGGAAATCTGGCAAAAGAGTCTGGATTATTATAACATCAAACGGTAAAACTCTAGCAATCGCCCAAACCGGCACCCCCAGACCTGATGTTGCCAAAGCCCTCAAGAATCCCGCATATATGAACACCGGCTGGTCTGTTAATTTTAGCAGCGATGCTCTCGAAAAAGGCGCACACGATATAAAAGCTTGGATTTATGATCCCAGCGGCAACTTCGCCATCCCCCTCGCTGGCACCTACCGCGTTGAGGTGCGCTAGTATTTGAAAAGGTTGGGAGGTTTACCGTGCAAACCTCCTGCCCATTTCTTAGCGGTGCTCATTGACAGCCATTTTTTCTCAGTTTAGATGGATAGATGTAAAAGAGCGCCATAGGAATAATTATGAAACTTAAAGGTAACATCTGTCTCACCTCACCAATAATCCCTGTGAGCAAGTGCGCAGCTATAAAGAAAGGAATCATCAAAGAAGCTCTCCTTAAGAATAAGGGCTTTTCCCTGTAGTGAAGGAAGGCATAAATCCAGAAAACCCCGAAAATAAAAAATATATAAATATAAGGATTGCTATAAAACTCCAAGACATTTAATCGCAGGCTTTCATATAGTCCGTGTAAATTGTCAGGTAAGTGCCAAGCACCGCCAAGATGAGGCCGGTTTCTATTAATATACCGAACGGTCCCAACTGTTATTAACATTGGCGAGCTTACTAAAAGCGTATGCCCGCATAAAAATCCCAGCTTTCTCAAGCTCGAACCTTCATAATTATAGAAAAAGTAAACTGATGGAAGTACAAGCATAGTTTCATTATTTAATCCACCTATCAGAAGAATTAGAATTAATAGAAATGTTTGCCGTTCTCGTATAGTCCAAAGTCCCAGCAAGAATGTAAGGAGTAATAAAGGGGAACTTTCTTGAAGGTCGTTCAAATAGCTTAAAGGCATAATAGCTGCCAAAAAAAGAACTCCCGAAAAGCTTTCCGAGACATTGAACCACTTTCTCAAATACTTGTGGAAGCAAATAAATACTAAAAATATGAACAGCCATCGCTGTAAGATGTAAGCTTGCTGTATAGGGATTGAAAAAAGGTGGTGAAACCACTCAGGGATATAGAATTGCAACAGTCGAGATTGCTCGTTATTCGTATAGCTAAAATTTAATAACAATTCGTGATTGCGATTTAATCTGCCATTCAACCAGGCGGGAGTTAGAAATAACTTTACGCGCAACTGTATGAAAGATAGGACAAAATAAATAGGCAGAAATTCCCAAAACTTTCTGAACGTATATTTTTTTAGTCTTCTGAATAGAGAGGTGATTCGCGTGACATCCATAGGTTTTATTCTTTTGAAATCTATTCTATTGTCCAGTTTTTACGGCTAGGCTTGACTGGAAACTCTTGAGTAAAGAACGTTAGCTCTAGCTGGATAGCCTGGCAGCCACAAAACCAGAACCATTGACGCACATCTTCAGGGCTTCTCATTTGCCTTCTATAAGTCTACCATTTGGCGAGCCTGCGAGGCAAGGCGCGGCGAA
>CAZJNL010001269.1:0-1975 GCA_964546515.1 uncultured Oscillatoria sp. | reverse complement strand
GGCCGGTCGGACGGTGAAAATTACGGGAAGCTGCTGCTGTACCAGTTTCCCAAGCAGCGACAGGTCTACGGGCCAGAACAAATTGAGGCCCGGATTAACCAAGATCCAATTATCTCCCAGCAGATTTCTCTGTGGAACCGGCAGGGTTCGAGTGCTATTCAGGGGAATCTGCTGGTGATTCCGATTGAACAGTCGCTGCTTTATGTGGAGCCGCTGTATCTGGAAGCGACGCGGAATAGCTTGCCGACGCTGGTGAGGGTGATTGTGGCCTATGAAAACCGCATTGCTATGGCAGAAACCCTGGAACTAGCGCTGGAAGCAATTTTCCAGCCGGGGAAAATGAAGGTGCCGGTGATTCTCAGCCCCATTGAGGGCGGGGAGGTGCCGGTGTCGGCACCTGTCGCGCCGCAACGGTGAGCGTTTGATTGATTTACTTTTAAAATGAACCGCATTGACGCCAAGAACGCCAAGAAATAAGAAAAAAGAGGAAGAGGGATAGAAAAATGAATAGGGACAATTGAGTGTAGATGATATAAGAGGGGTGCGGCGGGAGCTTTTGTGAGCTGTCACCTTTGACGGATTGGCGGCGCTGCCGGCACGCGAAAGCCGCACCAGGAGAAGCGCTTGACTCCAATGGCACCCAATGGCAGGCGCGGGGGCGCGTACAGGTACGGGTAAATGTGTCGCGTCCCGGGGGCTGGCACGGGGGCTAGCACGCTCGTCTGCGCGTACCACCGCACTCCTAAGCGTGAAAACCGCTCTGTCATTTTCGTTTAATTACTTCCTACTAGCCCGATCTGTAGAATAAGTTTTTAAACAAAATATATATAATTTTGGGCAATACTAGCTATAGCTAGACTAGAATAGCGATACTAAAATCATAATAAATACGGTTAATTAGTAATCGAAAGCGCTGCTGGCGCTCCGCGAGTGCCGGGCCCTGCAACTGCCGAGGGGCGCGGGGGAGCGGGGGTAGGGGCAGCCCCCCGTGGCTGCCGGCAGCGGCAGAAATTGCCAATGCCCCATGCCCCATGCCCCATGCCCGGTGCCCGATGCCCGATGCCCGATGCGATGATGCCCCATGCCCCATGCCCAAGCTCAGGAATCCCTGAGAGGGGTCATATTGTTAAAATTATGCGGATTCTGCCTCTTGCAGCTATCTAGTCCGATAAACTGCTCTCGGTAGACTTGCGATGCTCCTTTGGAGCCCGCACGGTACGGGTGAAAAAACTATAAGTTGAGGCTTGTTATGGATGCTGCTGCACTCTGGCAACGATATCAGGACTGGCTCTACTACCACGAGGGGCTGGGATTTTACCTGGATGTCAGCCGCATGAGATTTGATAACGCTTTTGTGGAAGCTTTGAAGCCCAAGTTTGAGAAGGCGTTTAAAGATATGGCGGCTCTGGAGGCGGGGGCGATTGCCAATCCGGACGAGAACCGCATGGTTGGCCACTACTGGCTGCGCGACCCAGATTTAGCGCCATCGCCGGCACTCAAGCAAGAGATTGTGGAAACCCTGGAGCTGGTGGAAGCTTTTGCCCAAAAAGTCCACAGCGGCGCGATCCACCCCCCGCTAGCCCCCAAATTTACCGATGTGCTCTCTATTGGGATTGGCGGTTCCGCCCTCGGGCCCGAATTTGTGGCAGCTGCGCTCGCGCCTTCTTTCCCGCCGCTGGGGATTCACTTCATCGACAATACGGACCCAGCCGGCATTGACAGCATTCTCACCCACCTGAAAGACCGGCTGAAGAGTACCTTGGTGATCGTGATTTCCAAATCTGGGGGAACGCCTGACACCCGCAACGGCATGATTGAGGTTCAGCACGCTTACACCCTTCACAACCTGAACTTCGCCCAGCATGCGGTGGCTATCACCGGGCACGACAGCGGTTTGGACAAACTGGCTAAGTCACAAGGTTGGCTGGAGACTTTCCCCATGCACGACTGGGTGGGGGGGCGCACTTCGGAAATG
>CAZJNL010001268.1:0-1976 GCA_964546515.1 uncultured Oscillatoria sp. | reverse complement strand
AACTTTGGGCTTTAGCCCAACTACAAACTTTGGGCTTTAGCCCAACTACAAACGGGCCAGCCCCCTATGGCCCAACATCTCCCACCCTGGGACATCGGGGCGGATGCCAGCCCTCACCCCCAACCCCTCCCGCACCCCTCTCCCCCCCACTGCGGGGAGTCCCAGAGAGAATTCTGAGAAATCGTTGCAAAACTTTACAAACTTTGTTACACTCACTCTCAGATAGCAGTAAAAATTTATATGGAACCCACACTGCAAACTAGACTAATACAGTTTTTACAAGAAGACTTAGCGGTGCCGGCAGCTGCAATCGGCATAGTTTTGCGGCATCGCGAGTACAGCTTAAACTTGTTACCCGTGATTCTTTGGCAGTATGGATTAGTAACCACAGAACAGTTAGATAGAATTTTCGATTGGCTGGAAACCGCCTCCCCCCTTCCCTGCTGAAGCCTTCTTGTAGAGACGCGATTTATCGCGTCTGCGTCTTCTTGTAGAGACGCGATTTATCGCGTCTCCATTTATCGCGTCTCGATTCTTAGCCCCCGGCACCAAAATTGATACACACCCATAACAAAGTAGAGGGCTTTCAGCAATCTTGTGCTGACAAGGAAGCACTCCCCACCCAAACAGGACTTGAAAATACCCAAACCAGACCGAACCGCAAGCCTTCGGTAATTACTACTTTACCTGGGGGTGCAAGCTTGTGACAAAGTATAAGAGGCGAAACTGGATTCAGGACTTGCCAAAGTGTAAATTTGGCGCGGATAGAGTCAAGTAGAAAACAGCGGTGGATAAATTTAGCGATTCCAGACTATAAGGATGATTGAATATTTTGACATTCATCGCTCAGAGCCTCCTCTTTCTCCCCCTCCCCGCGTGCGGGGAGGGAGTTGGGGGGTGGGGCTCACACCAAGAATAGGCAATGCCAAATCCCCAAGATATAATCTCAAATAGGAGAAATGACAAACGATGAGTATTAAAGACAACCCCCAACCCTCTCGCAATCGACTGATTGCCAACATTCTCTTCTTAGCGGGGGTCTTGTTCCTGCTAACCAACCTGTTTTTGCCGCAGCTGTTTGCCCCCCGGATTCCGCAAGTGCCCTACAGCCTGTTCATCGACCAGGTTGAAGACGGGGAAGTTGCGCGGGTTTTCGTGGCGCAAAACGAAATCCGATACCAGCTGAAACCTGAGGGCGATCAGCGGGCACAAGTCCTTTCCACCACCCCTATATTCGACCTGGAATTGCCCAAACGTCTAGAAGCAAAAGGGATTGAGTTCGCTGCCGCACCGCCGCCCAAAAATACCTGGTTCAGCAGTCTGTTGGGATGGGTTTTGCCGCCGCTGATTTTTGTGGCCATATTCCAGTTTTTCATGGGGCGCGGTGCGGGTCCGCAAGGTGCGCTTTCGATTACCAAAAGCAAGGCTAAGGTTTATGTAGAAGGCGAAGCAACGAAAACCACCTTTACTGATGTCGCCGGCGTCGAAGAAGCCAAAGTCGAGCTAGCGGAAATCGTGGAATTCCTGAAAAATCCGGAGCGCTTTACGGCAATTGGGGCGCGGATTCCCAAAGGCGTGCTGCTAGTTGGCCCTCCCGGCACCGGCAAAACACTCCTGGCAAAAGCCGTCGCGGGAGAAGCAGGCGTGCCATTCTTCAGCATATCAGGTTCCGAGTTTGTGGAACTGTTTGTGGGTGCCGGTGCGGCTCGCGTGCGCGACTTGTTCGAGCAAGCGAAAAAGAAAGCTCCCTGCATTATATTTATCGACGAACTTGACGCCATTGGCAAATCCCGCGCCACCGGCGGCTTCATGGGCGGAAACGACGAGCGCGAGCAAACCCTCAACCAGTTGCTGACTGAAATGGACGGTTTTTCTGCTGCCGGTGCGACAGTAATTGTACTCGCCGCCACCAACCGCCCCGAAACCCTAGACCCCGCCTTGCTGCGCCCCGGACGGTTTGACCGGCAAGTGCTGGT
>CAZJNL010001267.1:0-1981 GCA_964546515.1 uncultured Oscillatoria sp. | reverse complement strand
AGGATGAAGGATGAAGGATGAAGGATGAAGGATGAAGGATGAAGGATGAAGGATGGTGGCGGAAACCGACGTCAGCCAAAATCCTTCACAGGTAACACTTGTCCCCCAAACCCGACGAAGAATCACGCCGGTGCGTCTTTTGAGCCTTTTTTCTATTTGGATGCTTGGTTTTGCTGTCGCTGTCTTGGCTGCTGGGAACGGTTGGGTGAATCGAGCCCCGACTGCCACCTCCCTAACCCCGACAGATATTTGGCTGCGCTTGCTATCGGTGTTCCTGCTGATTGCCATCAATGCCTTTTTTGTCACGGCTGAGTTTTCTATGGTGTCGGTGCGGCGAACCCGGATTAACCAGCTGGCGGATGCCGGTGACGCCCAAGCCAAAACCGTCCAGCAGCTGCAACGCAATATCGACCGGCTGCTCTCCACCACCCAGTTGGGGATTACCCTCTCCAGTCTGGCGCTGGGCTGGGTGGGTGAGAGTACAATGGCCGTGCTCGTAGCTGCTGCCATAGCCCACCTGCCGCTGCCGCTGGCCATCAGAGAGACCCTCGCCCACTCTCTAGCCATACCGGCGGCATTTTTGCTGGTTGCCTATTTGCAAATCGTTCTGGGCGAACTCTGTCCCAAGTCCGTGGCCATGCTGTACTCAGAGCAGCTGGCCAGGTTTCTAGGCCGGCCCAGTTTGGCCATTGCCCGTTTTTTCAACCCCTTCATCTGGACACTCAATCAATCGACTCGCTGGCTGCTGCGGCTGGCCGGCATTCGCTACACTGGCCAAAGCTGGCATCACCAAGTCACCCCCGAAGAGTTGCAGCTGATGATCGCCACCACCAGCGAGTCCACCGGCTTAGAAGCAGAAGAGCGCCAACTGCTCAACAACGTCTTCGAGTTTGGCGACGTTGCTGCAGGGGAAGTCATGGTTCCCCGCACCAGTATTTCCGCCCTTCCCAAAACCGCCACCTTCGAGATGCTGCTCAAAGAAGTAGTAACCACCGGCCACTCCCGCTATCCCGTCAGAGGAGAATCCTTAGACGACATTCGCGGCATTATTGACTTCAAAGAGCTGGCCGAGCCCTTGTCCCGAGGCGCACTCACCCTGGAAACTCAGGTGCTGCCGTGGATGCGACCGGCCCAGTGTGTCCCCGAGTATCTGCCCCTGCGGGAACTGCTGCAGCTGATGCAGCGAACCCACACTTATATAGTGATGGTAGTAGATGAATTTGGCAGCACCGCCGGTTTAGTAACCCTTAGCGATTTAGTAGCCGAAATCATTGGCAATAACTTCGAGCCGCAGGCATTCACCCAAGAGTCGGGCGTGCAAATTTTAGACGAGCAGACATTTCTAGTGCAGGCTCAGCTGAACCTCGAAGAAGTCAACGAGATGCTAAATTTAAACTTGCCCCTCACCGATGAATACCAAACCCTCGGCGGCTTCCTGATCTACCAGTTACAGAAAATCCCCACCGTTGGAGAAACATTGCAACATCAAAACCTGGAACTCACCGTCATTTCAGCGGTCGGGCCACGCTTGCACCAAATTCAGATCCACCGGCTGCAACCCGAGCCGGCTAGCGACAAGACAGCTCAAGACGCAACATCCAGCCCAGCTGCTGAAGAGACTTTGCCCGCAGGTGAGCAGCCCCAGCGAGACAACCCAGATACAGCCAAATAGTCCTCACCGGCTAAAGTAAACCCTTGTCTCTACAAGAGAATTGTAGAGACGCGACATGTGCTTGTCTTTACACCCGTTTTGGGCAGGCATATCATTTTTATAACCGGGCAAAATTTGAGCTTTATAAAGTTGTCGTGGGTATAGCGGTTATATTTGATTTGTGAGAATTAGGTTTGAAATAAACCGCCAAGACGCCATAGACGCGCCAGCAACTTCCCGCAGGGTAGAGCGCCAAGGAAAGAAAAGAGAGAGGATTTTACAAATATAGCAGTAGTCATATTGGTTAGGACATTAATGGCATGGCGCATG
>CAZJNL010001266.1:0-1985 GCA_964546515.1 uncultured Oscillatoria sp. | reverse complement strand
ATAACGGCACGGTTGATTCGCGGGTGAGCTACAAAATTGATATCGGGAGCAAAGATATCCTCAACTTGGGGAAACTCTATTCGGCGAACAAGTTCCTCGACCGGCTTTATGAGGCTTACGATAAAGATACCGGGGAGAAGGTGGAAAAGCCGACTTTTGAACAGGCGCTGGATAGCGACCTTATCTTCGGGCACAAGGATTTGTCATCCCGCATGAAGATAAGGAAAGTTGATGAGTTGATGCGGCGGATTTTTGATGACTTTCTCGGACTTCGGGAAACCGGCACGGTTGCGGGGATTTTGTCAAAAGTGGGTGCGGACAGTTTGCGGCGGGTGCTGCAGGCGAAGTGGAAGGGTGAGGGGGTGAAGCGAGACGAGTTTGTGGAAGCTTTGGCTGCTGGAAAAGAGAAACTGGAGCGCTATGCGGAAAAAATCTATCAGGAGAAGGTTTCTCCTCTGGTGTTCTACATCGGTGCGACGGGGCTTTTCCCGGATGAGATGGAGGCTAAGGCTATGACGGCTGAGGAGATTGGAGAGCGGTATCCGAATTTGCAGTTTTCTAAGGATGAGCGAGAGGGGATGTTTTTTGATGCCGGTGAGTGTATAATTAGCGTGTGCGCTAAGAATGAGTATTACAGCTCTAGCCAAATTGGTTAGGAGATTGGACATTGAGGGCGGGCGTATCGCCTGCCCATATAGCGATTCTAATTGATTTGTGAAATTCTTCTTTTAAGAAACCGCCAAGACGCCAAGAGCGCCAAGGAAAGAAAAGAGAAAAAATTTCACAAATCCTTTAGAAGGGCTAGAGAAGGCGCATTTGGCGTTTCCACACCGGCTCTCACCAGTCATCCTCGACTTCTGCTTCCTGGGCTTTGACAGTCAGCCGCCAAGTGGGCGTTTTCTCGACTTGCACGGAGAGTTGGCTGATGGCTTCTCCTAAGTCTTTCTGGAGAGCTTGAGTGAGGGTTACGGGAAAGTCCAATTTAATGCCGGTGGTAAGGACTAGCTTGGCTAGCTCTGAAAAATCTGTTTTGACAGTTGTGCGCTCGTAACTGGCAAGTTTGAAATGGGGGGTTTCTGTGACTTTTTGCGCCTGCATGGCTTTTTTGATGCGCTCTTGGATGGCTTCGATTTCTGAATTGAGAAGTTTCCACTGCTCGGCGATTTCGTGATATCGTTGAGCTAGGGCGGTTAAGTTTTCGGTTGCTGGATCGGGGCTGCACCTGCTGATTAGTTCTAGGAGCCGTCTGTGCGCATGAGCCAGATAAACTGTGTCCATGTGGGCGTATTTTAGCTGTTTTTCGCTGAGGGGGCGCTTCCCCCAGTCGCTTCCCTGTTCTTCTTTGTCGGGGTTGGGGAAGTTGCAAAGTTTTTCGGCTATGGTTTTTAGTTTCAAGTTGGGTAATGGCAGGAGATAGTAGGGTATTTTTTTTGCCATTTCCAAGGTGCAGGTGACGTTCTTGGCTTTAGTTTTGCCCAGAAATTTGATATCGTAGCTGGCGTTGTGGAAGACTTTCTCGATGTCTGGGTTGGCCATGATTTGGTCGGTGAAAGCTGCTGCTAAGTCTGGCCGGTCGAGGACATCAAGGATGTAGGTTTGAGCGCCGGTTAAGTCTGTGGGATCGTCGGAGACTTGAATGAGGGAGAGTCTGGGTTTTTTGGTGTTGTAGTCGGCGACTTCTGTGTCAGCCCAGAGGGTTTTGCGCTGAGCGAATGTGCTGATCAGGGATTTGATTTCGCTGGCTGCTGTGAGGTAAGGCATTGGCTGAGTTCCTGATTTCGGTGGGGGGAGGTGCGGTTTTGCCTCCAGCATTAAGGTTTTTATTATCTCATCTGAGGGGGCTGTAGCCAACTGCCGGTGGTGCCGGTGTCTGGGGGGAGGGGGCGATGGCAAGGTTTGAAGTAGGGCTTCAGCCCAAAAGTTTGTAGTAGGGCTTCAGCCCAAAAGTTTGTAGTTGGGCTTCAGCCCAAAAGTTTGTAGTTGGG
>CAZJNL010001265.1:0-1987 GCA_964546515.1 uncultured Oscillatoria sp. | reverse complement strand
AATGGGCTATTTCACGGCGCAGGAAGCCCTGGCCCTCGGTTTGAACTGGGTGCTGGGGCCGGTGGTGGATGTGAATAACAATCCGGACAATCCTGTTATTAATGTCCGCTCTTTCGGGGAAACACCGGCAGCGGTAAGCACGCTGGCAACGGCTTTTATTCGGGGCGCTCACCAGTGGCCGGTTTTGACAGTGGCCAAGCACTTTCCCGGACACGGCGACACGGCGGTCGATTCCCACTTGGAGTTGCCGGTGCTCCCCCACTCGCCAGAACGGTTGCAGGAAATAGAACTGCCGCCTTTTATAGCAGCGATTGCTGCCGGTGTTGACGCGGTAATGAGCGCCCACCTGGTGATTGACAGTTGGGACAAGGAAAAACCGGCCACCCTGTCTGAGAAAATTTTGACCGGCAAGCTCAGGGAAGAGCTGGGGTTTGAAGGGTTGATTGTCACAGACGCTTTGGTTATGGGGGCAATTGCCAACAAGTACGGGCCGAATGAAGCGCCAATCTTGGCCCTGGAAGCAGGTGCGGACATCCTGCTGATGCCGGTAGATCCTGCCGGTGCGATTAAAGCGGTGTGCGACGCTGTGGGTGCCGGTCGCATCTCCCCGGAACGGATTCGCGCCTCGGTGGAGCGGATTTGGCAAGCCAAGCGCAAAATCTTCCAGCCCAAGGAAGAGAAAGCCCCAATCCAAAATCCCCTGGCTCAGATCGCCACACCGGCAGTTACGGACACAGCTGCCAGTATTTTGCGCGATTCGATGCAATTCGGCGGTGCTGAGCCCTTGCCACCGGCACGCCCATCAGCTGGCCGTTTGCGCAACCTGATTGTGCTCGACGATCTGTTTAACTGCGAGTTTTTGGGCCACCACACCCCCGCCTTCGCTTTCCCCACACAGTTGGGCTATGAATTGCAAGTGGTTGACCGGCACAGTGCCGGTGCTTCCCCAGATCGGGACACTGACCGGTTCTCCGCCACTTTGCTGCAGGTGTTCATTCGCGGCAATCCCTTCCGCAGCAGTGCCGGTGTCTCCGCTGTCGCCCGCGATTGGTTTAAGAATCTATTAAGAACCGGTAAACTCCAGGCACTAGCGGTTTATGGTAGTCCTTACACCCTAGAGCAGTTGTTACTTAATATACCGGCAGAATTCCCGTATGTGTTTTCCTACGGACAGCTGCCCCAAGCCCAGGCACTGGCTCTAGAAACCTTGTTTGGTCTTTCCTATTCTCTCTCGCGCGACCCCTGAAGCTCGGGCACGCCTGCTTCTTACCAGGGCATTCTACACTTTCGGGAGCAATCGCCGCCAGCTGCGGGACGCAAAAGTCCCTTGACAAGCGACACTCTCACTGCATTAGCCTTACTGACAGCAGCAGCGGCCATCCTGGCCGACCGGGCTGCTGTCAAAATTTTAATATTTCTTTAACCCACTTCAGTGGCATTTAGCGCCAGAATAGTAAAGATTCAGTATATCTAGATACAAAAAAGGGCCCTGCTTGACCCAGGGAGTAGGGACTGTTTAGCAGACCTTACCAGGTTGTTTATCTGGCCTTAGTGGCTCTCACTGTCCAGCACTGTTAGTTTGTAAATCAGGTTTGAAAGGATAATTATGTCTTTGTCTACCGTCCTGTACTCCATCGATGTCATCCAAGAGGAAGCCCGGCAGCTCGTGCGCAAGGGAATGATCAGCCGCCAGCAACCTATCTACACCCTCTGCCAGTACATTCCGGCTCGCGAGTGGGCGCTAGTAGAGTACGAACTCGAGCAGTCCAACTATTTGCTTAGGGATCGGATTGGCGATCTGCTCGGGCGTGAAGAGTGGGACAATGATTGAGGCTTAACCGGGCGTTGCGGTGCCAGTCGCCCCGGCTGGCGCTCGCAAGCCAAATGTGCCGCCGGCACTCAGCTGCCGCAGGGGAGAGGGCCACATTTTTAATGTTTTGCCAGCACCGCCCAGAGCCCCCCGCCCCACATATTCCCCCTAACCAAA
>CAZJNL010001264.1:0-1987 GCA_964546515.1 uncultured Oscillatoria sp. | reverse complement strand
ACCCTCTGGGACTTCAGACTGATCGCAGATGATAGCAGTCCCGAGTGGCCGGTTGGCGGAGCGCGACCGGCGCAGGCGTCCTACTGCTCGTGCCAGAGTGGGTGCCCTGACCCGAGCGTCCCTGCCGGTGGCTGCCGGTGAGCAGTCTCAATCCCTACCTTAACTTCAAATCCTCAAACAGGCATTCACAAACCCTGAAATGTTTGTAAAGAATTGAAAATTGCGTGCGCCAGCCACTCCTTAACCTGAAGGATGGCAGCCTTTCTGTGATTTTACCCAGCTCATGAAGCTGCACTGACTGCCGCACGCAGGCGTAACTGTTGACTGATGGTTCTTTTTTAGTAGGCTCCATTATTTTTGGGAAAAATCACAACGCCAATCGTTTTCACAATCAGCCACAGATCCATCCAAAAATTCCTGAAGTTTACATAGTAAACGTCCATCTGGACTCGGCGGGGATAGGGGATGTCGTTCCGCCCAGATACTTGCCACAAGCCTGTAATTCCGGGCCTAATGGTCAGCACCTTATCGATGTGACGCCCGTATTTTGGCAGTTCCTCTACCACTAAAGGTCGGGGCCCCACAACGCTCATGTCCCCCTTCAACACGTTCCAGAATTGCGGAAATTCGTCCAAGCTGGTCAGCCTTAAAAATCGACCTATCCAGGTTATTCTAGGATCTTGCTTGAGCTTGAAGTTATCCTCAAATTCTTGACGCAGGTGCGGGTATCGGGTTATCATGTCCTGCAACATTTCGTCGGCGTTTTCGACCATCGTTCTGAATTTGATGCAGCCAAAGGGCCTGCGGTTTTTCCCCACCCGTTCCTGGACGTAAAAAATTGGCCCGGGTGAGGCCAGAGCGATCAGCAGAGCCAAGAGCAGGTAAACTGGGGAAAACAGGATCAAAACGGCTAGCGAAAACAGAATATCGAACAACCGCTTAGAAAACTCCCCGTTTAGACCACTCAATGCCAGACCCTGAAAGGGCCGTTTGACAATCGCCCGAATGACCTTGCCGGAGATGAGTTGGCTTTCGGCAGTCATCTTACTCCTTCAATTCACACCACACACAGTCCTGATTGTAAAGCCCCAGACGCCCTGTTAGGTGCGTTTGCCTGCGCAGAGGCTTCGGAGATAAGATAAACATTTCTACCCGGAATTTAGGGAGTGAAATTCCTGGTAGCAGCGCTCCACTTTGGCCAGGTAGCGCTCGGCAAAGATTTCAGGGGCAAACTGGGCGGCGTGCGATCGCGCCTTTTCAGGATTGAAAGCCACCTGCCGCGCCTCGAAAGCCCGCACCGCTTCCACTAAGGCTTCTGCGGTTTGGGGGGCAAAAAATAACCCCGTCCCCGAATCGGGGTGCTGCCGAATGTCCCGCACTGTCTCCAGGGCCCCACCGGCACCGCAGGCAATTACCGGCGTCCCGCAAGCTTGCGCCTCCACCAGCGCTATGCCAAAATCCTCGCAGGCTGCGTACACAAACGCTTTCGCCTTGGCCATGCACTCCCGCACGACTTCATCTGGCTGCCACCCCAGCACCTGTACGTTCGGGAAGGCCATTTGGCGAATCTGCGCCAACTCAGGCCCGCTGCCAATCACCACCAGCCGCCGTCCCAGCAGGTTGAAGGCTCGCACAATTAATGATACTTTTTTATAACTCACCAGCCGGCTCACCGTTAGGTAAAAATCCTCTTTCTGTTCCTGAAAGCGGAACAGGTTTGCATTCACCGGCGGATAGATCACCTCTGAGTGTCGCCGGTAGCACCGCCAGATGCGGCGTGCCGTATGCTGGGAATTGGCAATAAAATAGTCCGCCCGATTCGCCGACAGCACGTCCCACTGCCGCAGCCGGTGCAGCAGATACCGCGTCAGCACTCCCTGAACTCCTCTCCCCGCCGGTGAGCTCTCCAGGTAATCAAATGTCATCTCCCAAGCATAGCGCATGGGGGCGTGGCAGTAGCAAATGTGCAGCTGCTGCGGAGACGCCA
>CAZJNL010001263.1:0-1988 GCA_964546515.1 uncultured Oscillatoria sp. | reverse complement strand
GTGCTCGCCCCAAATGCGCTCCCACAGATCCGAGGAGGCGTCGTAAGATTGTTGAAGTTGCTGGTTGAGGGTTGAGGTCATAGGGGGGTTGTGCTTTGGATGTGTGGCGAGATGTGTTTACCAGAGTGATGATAGCTCTAGGAGGTGCCCAGAAGACAGCGATGACACTATCGAGCGATTTGTGGGGAGCCAATCAAGATTTGGCCCAAGCGTGCCTGGAACATCTGTTCGTGGGGGGAATAGCCAGCGGCACCCTACCTGTGAGCCGGTTTGCCTACTATATTGGGCAAGACAGGTTTTTCTTGCAAGCCTTCGCCCGCGCCAACTGCGTCGCTGCAGCCATTGCGCCCGACTCGGAGGGGTTTGAAGTGTTGCACACCCAAGCAGGCGGGGTGCTGGAAGAACTGAAGCTGCACCAAGGCTATGCGGCGGAGTGGGGGGCGGATCTGGGGGCTGTCGCACCGGCACCGGCACCGGCACCGGCACCGGCGACGCGGCGCTACACCGACTTTCTCCTCGCCACCGCTTGGGGGGCGGATGTGGGGCTGACAGCTGCCGCCATGTCTCCCTGCATGCGGTTGTATGCCTTTTTGGGGCAAAAGCTGGCTGAGGGCGGGATTCCAGAGTACTGGTATGCCGGCTGGATTCGCACCTACAGCAGTTCCGAGTTGGAGATCCGGGCGAAACAGCTGGAAAGACTGGTAGACAGGTATGCCTCAGGGGTGCCGGTGGCGCAATCAACCTATCGCTACGCTATGCTGTGCGAGCGAGATTTCTTTCAGGCGGCGTGGGAGTTTGAGGGTGAATCGGGGAACAGGTCACAGTAAGCTCTAAAAAGACTTATATCATGTCCGGTAGCGCTGTTTTTGCAAAACTATTGTAGGGACGCGATCGATCGCGTCTCTACAATACCGTCGCAACAGGACACAATATCACCCCTACGGATGAGTTCAACTGTCGCATCTGCAGCAAACAATCCATGACTGTTTCTAGAACGATTTGCCTGGGATTCTTGGCTGTCATTACTGCCGGCGCTCTTTTACTGATGATGCCTTTCTCTATGAGTGACGGTGCGTGGAGCGATCCGGTTACGGCGCTGTTTACGTCCACTTCCGCCGTTTGCGTCACCGGCTTGTCTGTGGTGGATGTGGGCAAGTATTATTCCTTTTGGGGGCAACTGGTGCTGGTGTTGCTGGTGCAGGTGGGCGGGTTGGGCTACATGACAGCAACCACCTTCCTGCTGCTGCTGATTGGGCGCAGATTTGGCTTGCGAGACAAAATTGCGATTCAGCAATCGCTCGACCACCCCGGACTTGCCGGTATGGCCCAGCTGGTGCAGTCCATTATAGCCACGACACTAATTTTAGAACTCACCGGCGTTTTCTTGCTGCAGCTGGTTTTTTGGCGAGACTATGGCTTCGGTTACGGTTTGTGGCTGTCGATTTTTCACAGTGTCAATTCTTTCAATAATGCCGGGTTCAGCCTGTTCTCGGACAACTTGATAGGATATGTGCGATCGCCGCTGGTAAATTTCGTCGTTACCGCCTTAATCATCTTGGGCGGGATTGGCTATAAAGTAATTATGGAAATGTACCTGTGGCTGCAATGCCGGCTTGCCAAAAGTACCAGTTGCGTTGTGTTCTCTCTGAATTTCAAGGTAGCCACCTCGACAACGATATTCCTGCTGCTTGCCGGTACAGTCGCCTTTTTGCTCACAGAATACAGCAACCCCGACACCCTTGGCCCTCTCAACTTTGGGGAAAAGTTGATGGCAGCTTGGTTTCAATCTGTGACGCCCCGCACCGCTGGGTTTAATACCATTGACATCGGCAAAATGACCGAGGTAGCCCTGTTTATTACGATTGGGCTGATGTTTCTGGGTGCCAGTCCGGGAAGCACCGGCGGCGGGATTAAGACCACAACCGTGAGAGTGCTTTTCAACTGCACGAAAGCTGTGCTGGAGGGGAAGGAAGAAGTTGTCTGCTATC
>CAZJNL010001262.1:0-1990 GCA_964546515.1 uncultured Oscillatoria sp. | reverse complement strand
GTTGCCGCCAACGGCATGCACGCAGAATAAACGCTTTTTCGTTCCGCCCGGTTGAATCGCCACAAGCGACCGGCTGGGCGCTGACCATCCTTTTTGGCGGAGAATTCCAGCCAACTGTTCGACTGTCGGCGCTTGAAACAGAGTCGCCAGCGGCAAATCTCTGTTAAATCGCTCCTTAATTTGAGCGAACAAGCGCACAGCGAGCAGCGAGTGTCCCCCCAAATCGAAGAAATTATCTGTGACGCCAATGGGGCGAACGCCTAAAACCCTCTCCCAAATTGACTGCAGCTCGATTTCCAAAGTATCGCGGGGTGCTGTGAAGCCGGTTTCGCTAGCAGCGGGTTACCATTCAGGTGCCGGCAGTGCGCGGCGGTCTATTTTGCCGCTGGGCGTCACCGGCAGGGCGTCGAGGGTGACAAAAGCACTGGGCACCATGTAATCGGGCAGTTTTTCTTTGAGGGAACTGCGCAGTTGGGTTTGCAGACTGGCGGATGGGGTTGAGTTTTGAGCCGGGATTGGGGGATTGGGGGATTGTGCCGGCATGATGTAAGCCGGCACGATGTAAGCGACGAGGCGCTTGTCTCCTGGAGTGTCTTCCCGGGCTGTCACTGCAGTTTCTCGCACGCCGGGGTGCAGCGCCAATACGGCTTCAATTTCCCCAAGTTCGATGCGGAAGCCGCGAATTTTTACTTGACTGTCAGTGCGACCGAGAACTTCGATGTTTCCATCCGCCAGGTAGCGAGCTAGATCGCCGGTTTTGTAAAGCCTTGCCCCTGATTGGTGGCTGAAGGGATTGGGAATAAACTGCTCAGCAGTCAGTTGAGGGCGGTTAAGGTAGCCCCGGGCTAAGCTGTCGCCGCCCAGATGCAGTTCTCCGGGAACGCCGGCAGGAACTGGCTGCAAGTTTCGATCGAGAATATAAGTCTGTATGTGAGGCAGGGGGCGTCCCACCGGCACTTGCAACCCGCCGGTACTTGCTGATGCCGGTACTTTATAGATTGTGGCGACTACAGTCGCTTCGGTGGGGCCATAAGTGTTGGCCAAATGGGAGCGATTTCCTGCAACTTTTTGCCACACTGCCACTCGTTCGGGAAGCGCTTTTTCTCCCCCAATAATTGTCAGGCGCAATGATTCGGGTAGCGCCTGCTGTGCTGTCGCCAATTCAGAAGTCAGCTGGTGCCAGTAGGCTGTTGGCAGGTCGAGTACTGTCAGCTGCAGCTGACGGCACTTTTCTAGAAAGGCAGACGCCCCACTCAGCATCTCATCAGTGCGCAGCACCAGGGTACCGCCACAGGTGAGGCAGGGATAGATTTCTTCTGCGGCGGCGTCGAAATTAATCGAAGCAAATTGCAGCACGCGATCCCGCTCGCTTAACTGATATTCCAGCGCCGCCGCTTTTACGAACCGGCTTAATGCCCGATGTTCGATCGTTACCCCTTTGGGGGTGCCGGTGGAACCTGAGGTGTAGATCGCATAAGCCAGATTCTCTGGCTTCGCGCCGCCGGTGGGATTTTCCTGACTTTTGCTGGCAATTGCCGGCCAATCTGTATCCAGGCAAACCAATCTGATTTTTCCGCCAAAGTCGAACCTCCCCTCCAAGGAGGAATGAGTGACGGCTAGCGACAGTTTTGAATCTGACAGCATAAAGGTCAGGCGATCGGGGGGATAGGCTGGGTCTAGTGGCACATAAGCCCCACCGGCTTTGAGAATTCCCAGCAATCCCACTATCATTTCTAAAGAGCGCTCGATACAGATTCCAACGATCACCTCCGGTTCAACACCGAGTTCCTGCAAGTATTGCGCCAGCTGATTCGCTCGCTGGTTGAGTTCCCTGTAGGTGAGGTGCCGGTTTTCAAACACCACCGCTACAGCATCCGGCGTTCGCTCCACCTGTTCCTCAAACATCTCGTGGACGCACTTATCTCGCGGGTAATCCGGGAGCATCCCATTTTTGTAATCCCCCTCACCCCCAACCCCTCTCCCACAAGGG
>CAZJNL010001261.1:0-1990 GCA_964546515.1 uncultured Oscillatoria sp. | reverse complement strand
GCTACTACTAATATTAGTCAAAAAATTTAATTTGGATAAGGCAATCCTGAGCCAAGCCGAAGTCAGGGCCCGGTGTCCAGTGCTGGGCAGTGAGTCAATTCAACTCAAAACTCTTCGGAAGGTGCAGAGACTCGACGGGAGCTACCCTAACGTGAAGTCGAGGGTAAAGGGAGAGTCCAATTCTCAAAGCCGGCGGGCCAATGTCCACCGGCAGTAGCGAAAGCTGCGGGAGAGTGAAAATCCGTTGACCCTAAACGGTCGTGAGGGTTCAAGTCCCTCCGCCCCCATGAAAATCCAGTTACCGCCCCATATCCAGAGCAGTAGGGTGCGTTAATAACGCACCCTGCGCTAGCTTATGGGGGGCAAAAAAGGGCGGTTGGGAAGGTAGGGGCGGGTTTACAAACGATATCTGCGGGAGACTGGCCATATCTATAAACCCGCCCCTACTCTTTCAAAGATTTCGTTTTAGCCGGCACCTCCGTTTGGCTGACAGAGGATTTACAATTCTATTACCGGTGGGTGCCTCTCCTGCCAATAGCTTAAAAAAATAGGTAGTTTTGGCTGATTTGATAAGCAGTGATTATCAACGGCCCGCACCACCTCCGATGAAAATCTCTCACCCCCTACTGCCGGCTCTGCCACGAGCGGGATCGCGCCGAAGCATCGAGGGCTATTTTTAAGTTAAAGCTGGGGAGTTCTTCCGTTAGGGAGGACACTCGGGAAGAATCTGCCCCGGAACTCAAGTCGCACCGACTTGAACGCCTGCGTGACGCCGAACATCTTGCAACCCATTGCTTTGGGTGGCAGCCGGTGTGTTCCGTGAGGAAAGCGCTGAGGCGAACCCTGCGAACCCCGACCGCCTTATCAATTACAGAATGAAAGCCGCCGTGGCGAATGAAAGTGGGCAGCGGTTGGTCAGCCACCGCTGCCATCATTCATGGAATTCATTGAGCCTCGCCCCGCGCGAGCTTGCGGTGCGGGGACATCTGTGGGAGCGTCGGGATTGCTAGGCAGCATCCACATCTTCGAGGCGATTGCGGTCAACTTGTTTGAGATGAATGTGTTTGCGTCCCAAGGTGATTTCAAATTCATCTCCGGGCTTGAGTTCCATCTGTTTGGTGTAAGCTGCGCCAATCAGCAGGTTGCCGTTGGACTGGACGCTAATCCGATAGCTGGCAGTGCGTCCCCCACGTCCTTGTCCGCCTCCCTTGCCATCGAGCTCGATCCCCTCGGCATCGATCAGGGCGTTGAGGAACTGCATCATATTGACCCGCTCTATACCATTTTTGGTGATGGTAGAGTAGCCGCACGCTTTGGCTTTTTCTTCCTTGCTCAGGGAACCGAGCTCTCTAACTCGCTGCAGGAGATCCTCGCCGGTTAGTGGATCGGCCTTCTTGTCCTTATTCATCAACTTGTCTCTTACTTGTTTAGAAGTGGTGTACAGTAGTCTATCTTAGCTGACCTTTGGTAGAAAAAGAAACTATAGTTTTATGTCAGCTTGTGAAACTATATTACGCCGATTGGGTTAATGGGTTCACCGGCTGCCCTGTACCGGTTGAGCTGCCATGTTTCGGGCTGTGCCCGGGCTGTTGGGGAAGCGATGGAAGCCCCTCGCGGGCAAGTGAGATCCGGGATCCCGCTCGATGTGTGCGAGAGCGGCTATCTTGAAGAGGCTAACGATCTCATTGATGCCGGCAAGCACTGATGTCGAATCACTCCCCAATTCCTAACGGCTCTGCTGCCGGGGACCTCTAGGGGGCGATAGCCTCACCGTCGATTGAATCGATCGCCGGCAGTGGCAGCTGGTGGAGGGCGACAACCGATTATATAACAGATGTAACGGATGGGAGAAGAGGCAAAGAGGTGGTTACGCCGGCACGGGGAGAATCTGTGAACAGCGCCCTCACCCCCAACCCGACACAAATCTGACAACGGTCGCGCCATCCCATTGCCTAACGGCACCAAAAATCGATTGGCTGATCGGAGGCGC
>CAZJNL010001260.1:0-1993 GCA_964546515.1 uncultured Oscillatoria sp. | reverse complement strand
AACCCGATGCGGCAGCTCGTAGCGAAGCAGATTAGCGATGGTTTCTTTGGTTTCCTCATCAGCAGCTAGCCACGAGTCTTCATCCCAGCCAATCTCGCGCTCCAGCTCTCGATTCTGTTCATCCAGAAACCACTTAATTTTCTCAACTTGTTCCGGCGTAAGCCCCAGCCCACCGATGCGCTCCAGCAGGCGATCGTCTCGCTCCGTCAAAACATCTCGCGCCATTTTAACCTGTTCCCGTTTCGTTTCTTTCTCAGCTTGCGCCTGCGCCTGCGAAAGCAGGTGCTCAATCAAAACGAGCGGCAAACTGCCAGAAGCTAATTCTACCATATCCTGACGCGAGCGGGCGGCATCCGCCTCAAAATCGCCCTTTTGTTTTTCTAGATGCTTGCGTTCCGCCGCAATTTTGCCCCCTTCCAACGTGAACTTGGTCGAAGCTTCCCGCAGCTTTTTGCGGGCTTGGTCTAACCCATTTTGCAGCGTTCTTATCTCTTTTTTTGCTTCCTCATGTTGCGCCTGCTGAGAAGACAGCTTTTTTTCAATTTCCTCCAAACTGGCGAGATCCTTAGTATTGGAGATCGCCTTGAGCTTGCGGCTGACGAGAATATCCAAATCCTTTGATAGGCGTTCCGCGAGTTCCAGCCCCAGTAGCGACTGAATCGCCTCAACCACTTCCGGTGGCGGCGTATCCTGTTCCGCCAGTTCCTTCACCTGCTCCCCATCAAACAGGAACAAATTAGAAATTCCCAGCGGCAGCAGATTTTCAATATACTCATCCCAGGTATTAACCAGGTGAGTGACCGGCCAATCCCCCTCCAGAATACCCAAAGTATCTTTACCGTCTTTCGGATTTACTGTCCAATAACGGACAATTCTTAACTCAGTCAGTTGGTCTTCCACGATATGCTCAACAACCAACTCAATGCGGGTTTTTTCAACGGGTGGCGTGTGCTTGTTAACCGACTGCGTGAGAAACTCACTATAGCCCAAATTGCCCCGGGTGGAACACTGGGCCCGCTGCCCGTAAAGAGCTAGGCGAATGGCATCCATAAGGGTGGTTTTACCGCCACCATTCATGCCGCCAAATAGGATAATCGGACGCGGATTGCCATCCTTTTCCGGACGGAGGTTGATGACTTGACGCCCCAGATAGGGGCCAAAGTTTTGCAATACGAGTTCGAGAAATATCAAGGTTATGCCTCAGATCATCATTTAGTGTTCCCCCTCTCCCCAAAGTGCGGGCGGTGAGGGGGTGAGGGGCGCTACGAAGCTGTATCGTTAGTTGAGAATTTCAGACTAGCCCAAGTCAGCTGTTTAACCGTGGCGATGTTGCCCTCACCGGCAGCCGTTTTCAAGTCGCGCTTGTAGTGGGCGTTCTTAATCGCTTCCTCCTTGGAGCGAGAGCTGGTTTCAAAGCACTTCTCCAGAGAGTCGTATATGCCGGTGCGGCGAGCTTTCATGTAAAACTGGCGTTCTGTGTTGAGCAGCTTCGCCATCAGCTCTTGGTGCATGGGATCGCCGGTGCAGATTTCTTCGAGCACCTCCCACTCATCGCTCCCCAGCAGACTCCTGTCCGCACCCGGGCGGGGATCTTGGAACTCAACGCCTGTGACTTCCTGGTATATTTTGGGCAAGCTGTCATCAAATTCGTGTTTTTCCTCCAGCCAGATGCGGCGAATTTCGCTCAGTTCCTCCAGGGTAATCAGCGTGATGGCCCGCATTTCTTCTGGGCCGGTGCTGCGGATTTGTGTTTGAGCGGTGAGAACTTTCCTCAGCCAGTTTTCCCGCCATTCTTTAGTATATGGCCCCGGAATATGCTCAACTGAAATTTCGCCCTCGACATTGCGCTCAAACAGTTCAACTTTCCCATAAATACGGCGGAAGTCTCTTTTGTCGCGGTCGTCATCAGCATCCAATTCATTGCGGATATCCAGCAGAGGCTGCATCCATTCTTTGTCCTCATCATTCTGAATCATCGCCTCCATAGATTTAT
>CAZJNL010001259.1:0-1994 GCA_964546515.1 uncultured Oscillatoria sp. | reverse complement strand
CAAACTTTGGGCTTTAGCCCAACTACAAACTTTGGGCTTTAGCCCAACTACAAACGGCGGTTGGGCTTTAGCCCAACTACAAACGGCGGCGGGTCAAGCCTCTCGCCCCTGCAAACGGGGTACAATCGAATAGGATCTATAAAAAAACTTAACATTAGCGATCGGCTGGAACTCTCTGTGGAAAGCACCCTCCCCCCCTCAACTCAATCCGTGGAATTTGACTCCATTGACGCCGCCCTGGCAGACCTGAAGGCGGGCCGGTGCGTGGTGGTGGTGGATGATGAAAACCGGGAAAACGAAGGCGACGTCATCTGCGCCGCCCAGTTTGCCACCCCCGACACGGTTAATTTCATGGCGGTGTGCGCCCGGGGTCTGATTTGTCTGGCCATGACCGGCGAACGCCTGGATGAGCTGGACTTGCCGCTAATGGTGGCCAGCAGCACCGCCCTTGACCAGACTGCCTTCACCGTCAGCATCGACGCGGGGCACCACTTGGGCGTCAGCACCGGCATCTCAGCGGAGGACAGATCCCGCACCATCCAAGCCGCCATCAACCCGGGCACCCGCCCCAGCGACCTGCGGCGACCTGGCCACATCTTTCCCTTGCGGGCTAAGGAAGGGGGCGTCTTGAGGCGAGCCGGCCATACGGAGGCAGGAGTGGACTTAGCCAGACTGGCTGGTTTGTATCCCGCCGGCGTCATCTGCGAAATCCAAAATCCCGACGGTTCGATGGCGAGGCTGCCCCAGCTAGTCGAGTACGCCCGCACCCACAATTTGAAAATTATCAGCATTGCCGACTTAATCGGTTACCGGCTCAAGCACGAGCGGTTTGTCCGCCGCGAGACTGTGGCCCTTTTGCCGACAGAGTTCGGTCAATTCCACATCTACGCTTACCGCAACCTGCTGGACAGTAGCGAGCATGTCGCCATAGTCAAAGGCGATCCAGCGGAATTTCAGGACAAGCCGGTAATGGTGCGCGTTCATTCGGAATGCCTGACCGGCGACGCCCTCGGCTCCCTGCGCTGCGACTGCCGCATGCAGCTAATTGCGGCGCTGAAAATGATTGAAAATGCCGGCAGCGGCGTAGTCGTCTACTTGCGCCAAGAAGGTCGGGGAATTGGCCTGATTAATAAATTGAAAGCCTACTCCTTGCAGGATTTGGGGCTGGATACCGTAGAAGCCAATGAGCGCCTCGGTTTCCCAGCCGATTTGCGCAACTACGGTGTGGGGGCGCAAATGCTCAACGATTTGGGCGTCACCAAAATCCGCCTGATTACTAACAACCCCCGCAAGATTGCTGGGTTGAAAGGTTACGGTTTGGAGGTTGTCGACAGGGTGCCGCTGCTGATTGAGGCCAATTTGTACAACTGCACCTATCTCGCCACTAAGGCGCAAAAGCTGGGCCACATGCTGTTGCAGACTTATCTGGTTACGGTGGCGATTCACTGGCAAGATGATTTGCTGCCGGTTGCGGATCGCTTTGAGCGCTTGGAAAAACTGCGGAATTTGGCGGCGACTCACCACTTGCTGCTGCAGGAAGAAACGCGACCGGTGATTTTGCCCCTGTTTGGCAAACCCTCTCTGACTGTCCACTTGGGCTTCGACCAGCCCCACTTGGCCGCAACTGACTGGTACGGGCAGCCCAACCATCCCTACGTCAAAGCGATCGGGCAAATCCTCGACCAGGTGGCCTGCGAGCCGCAAGTGCGCCAGCTGGAATTCCTGGTGTCTGCCGGTGCCGATCCCCTGACGAATCTGGGCGTGCAGCTAAACCGGCTTAACTTCCCCCTCAGCCAGTTGCCGTCTTCTGTCTGCGATCGCCTGGAAACTCAAACGATTTACACCTTCGCTCAAGCAATCGCGGATCTGAGTTGACATGCATCTGCTGTTTGCGGTAAACAGGTGGGCAGCATTAAGCTTGGCGGCTAGAAACCTCTGCCTTTGGGTTTAAATTTTGTCTTTTTGTACCGCCGCGCCCAAATTTTTCCTGGGGT
>CAZJNL010001258.1:0-1995 GCA_964546515.1 uncultured Oscillatoria sp. | reverse complement strand
CATGTACAGACAGTTTTTGCAGTTAACTCCCTGTTGCCCCCTCCCACAGTCGCACGGTGCTCCCACTCCCCGACGCCAGAATTTTGCCATCTGGGGAGAAGGCGACGCTGTTTACCGAATACCCATGTCCAAAAAGCTGTCGCAGGAATTCCCCGCTGCGTAAATCCCACAAATAGATATCTTGCCCCCCACCTAAAGCTAGCAGAGTACCATCCCGACTCAAAGCACCGCAACTGGCAGGACAATCTATTTCCCACAGCGCCTCACCACTGTTCATATTAAACAGTGCCGCACCCCCACCGGCACACACAATCACCAACTCATGATTCAGGGGAATCACATTATTAATCCCTCCCCACCCCAGTCGCCACACCATCCTCTGTAGCGCCAGTTCTGGCAATCTAAAATAGCCACGCCGCAGACTTTCCACTGGTTGCGTCTTGGGCGGTGGCGGTGATGATAGAATATCCAGTATCTGAACAGCAGTCAACCGGCGCTCCCGGTCCTTTTCCAAACACCCAGGCACAATCACATCAAAAGGTGCCGGCAGATTGCTTGGCAATTGAGGGGGAGCGTTAGTCACAGCATTCTGCAACTGCTGGGGAGTATCCCCCGCAAAAGGCATCTTCCCCGTCAGCGCCTCCACCAGCAGCACCCCCAACGACCACACATCCCACGCCGGTGCAATTATACCATCATAAGATTCTGGGGGAGCGTAATGGGGCGTCCCCAACATTTGAGTGGTATTGGTTGCGCTTTTACTCCCTACTCCCCGCACCAATCCAAAATCCGATAACTGCCAGCGCCCTTCCACCAGCAACACATTTGCCGGTTTCAGATCCCGGTGCACCATTTTACGGGGTTCCCCGTGCAGGTATGCTAAAGCGGAGGCGATATCTTGGGTGACTTCCCTTGCAGACTCTGGCGACAGCACCCCCTTTTCCAGACGCTTATTGAGGGGTTCCTCTCCCAGTTCCATCACCAGATACAGCAGGGGAATATTCTTGACAGAAGTCAGCCCGCAGGTAAAGCCTTGCAGCAGGTTTGGGTGTTTGAGCTTCCGAGCGGCTTTCAGCTCTTTCAACTGCGTGTTCTGATTGCCAGCATCCACTTGGATCAGTTTAACAGCTACTTGGTCAATTAAATCGTCAGCCACCACCTCATGAGCGAGAAACACACCCCCAAATCCGCCAGAACCCAAAAGCTTTTGCAAGTGATATTTCCCATCTACCCACTCTCCTTCTAACAGACCCCACAGGTAAAAGTTCATAGCCGGCTTCCCATGTGACTTGCTCCCTATTGTGCTAGAATACATTACAGGCGTCACTCTGTCAATCCCCTTGTAGGAAGTAGGGTGCGTTCCGTGTCATCCATTCTCGCACAGGGGTGGACTCGCACGCGGAAGGCACCGCTACCGGGTGGGGGTGCGTTCCGCCTTATCGATTCTCGCACATAAATAAGGAGTGCGTTCAGGCGGAACGCACCCTACAGCTGCTGTCAACCCCCCGTAGGGGCGGGTTCGCCCGAAATCCCGATCTCACAGGGAAAAATATGATTAAACCCGCCCCTACCCCACCCGAAAACCCCCCCGGCAAACCTGGGGGGTGTTCGCACGCGGAACGCACCGCGCAGAAAATAGAATGCGTTCCGCGTCATCAATTCTCGCACACAAATGGGAGGCAGAAAATAGGGGCGTTCCGCCTTATCAATTCCCCCGCAAAAATGGGGCGTGTTCCCACGCGGAACCCTACAGCAAACTCACCTCCCACAACCGCACCACACCATCCTGACTCCCCGACGCCAGAATTTTGCCATCTGGGGAGAAGGCGACGCTGCGCACCGAATCCCCATGTCCAGACAGTGTTTGCAGTTGTTCCCCAAAAATAGCATTCGACAAAAATTGCCACACTGAATTCCTAGAAGCAACTTTATTCCCAGAAGCGACATCCCACAGTCGCACGGTTTTATCCCCACTCCCCGACGCCAGAATTTTGC
>CAZJNL010001257.1:0-1996 GCA_964546515.1 uncultured Oscillatoria sp. | reverse complement strand
GCTGCATTGCCAAATTGACCGGCTGCATTGCCAAATTGACCGGCTGCATTGCCAAGCTCGAACGAGGAACAGTGGGGTTGGGCAGCACTAGCCAATATTTCCGGTTCGCCCAGCGAGGTTGGCGATAGCCACAGCTAGCTCAGCGGGATCGACCGGCTTGGGAACGTGCAGCTGGAACCCCGCCAAGAGAGCTTGGGTGCGGTCTTCCGCCCGGGCGTAGGCGGTCAGGGCCACAGCGGGAATCCCCCTGACTGGCTCTGCATCCAGCGCCCTCACCTTGCGAATCAGCGAGTAGCCATCTTCTTTCGGCATGCCAATATCGCTCACCAGCACGTCCGGCTGCAGCTGCGCCAGCGCCTCAAGCGCCTCGTCGGCGAAAGCTCTGACCGTCACTTGAGCTCCGTACTCTGCCAGCGCAGCGATCAGCAACTCCCGCGCGTCCGCCTCATCATCCACCACCAGCACCCGCAGACCGGCGAGGGACCCCGGCGCAACAGAAGCGAGCGCCGGTGCCGGCTGCCACCGGCTGCTGTCGCCCGAAACCTGCCCCACCGAGCGATCCAATTTCAATTCGATGCAGATATAGCAGCAGTCATATTGGGCACGGACATCAGTGGCCTAGGGATAAAAGGCGTAGGACAGGCGTTCGCTGCGATCCTAATGTCCGCGCCCTAAGTGAATACTGCTATATCCTTAGCGTCAGCTGCTGGGCGCACAGTATCAGCAGCCAACTCAAGAACCCGCGCCAGCTCAACCGGCGCGACATTGAGGCGGAGCTTGCCCGTAATAATGCGCGACACATCCAAAACATCCTCAATCAGTTGCGACAGCAACTTTGTATTGCGCTCAATTGTTTCGAGAGCGCGTGCGGTGGTGCGCTCCTCTGCGGGCCCGCAGCAGCTGAGTCCAGCCCAGCATCGGGTTGAGAGGGGTGCGCAGCTCGTGGGAGAGGGTGGCGAACCCAAAGAGGGCCCAACGCCTCCTCTCCTTTGGCCATAAGATTGCTGCCAAAGTGGGATGCATGCTATTCGCACCCATCCACCCCGCCGAGTTGGAGTCATGTCAGCGACCTTGGCCAGCTGCCTTGAGCAAGTGCAGTCGCGCCGCCAGAACCGCTCACAAAAAAGCCCACAGCTAGAAAACCAGGGGCTAGACAAGCTAAGCCCGCCTTCGCAGCCTAGAAGGCGCTAGCCTTTTTGTATAAAGAAATGTTGAGCTTGTTGACAAATGAAAACGGCTACGCTACGATATCTGAAGTATCACATCTAATTTGACCTCTATAGAACCTTTTGGCTTGATAGCTGTTAACACTGCTACTTTCTGGGCGATCAAAGTCGTAGAGGGGGCAGCAGGAAAGCTGGGAGAAAAACTTTTTGATCGGGGCGGTCAGTTCCTCTCACTGCTCAAGTACAAGTCTCCAAGGGCAGCCAGCGCTATAGAACTAGCCCAACAGCAGCCATTAGATTATGGTCAAGCCGTTCTTGAGGTACAAGCAGCGGCCAAGGCCAATCCGGAAATTGCTCAAGCAGTCCAGGAAATAGAAACGGCAGTCAAGGCAGATCCAAAAATTGCTGAAGCTGTCCAAAAAGAAATCGCTCTTCTCAACTCCCAACAGCCTACTATTCAAAATCAAGCGAAGCTTGCCGAACAGGTTGAAGTTCTTAACCAAGGTGTTATCAATAAACAGCAAACTATTGAGCATAGCAAAGGGATAAACATCACGGGTGGAACGCAGACTTTTGGTGGCCCTATCAACATATGACTGGATTCGTCCGGGGGGAAACGGTTAAAAAATAGCTTTTGTGGTCTGCTTCTGTGGATTTCTAGAAAATGCACGTATCTAGAACAGTTGAACCCATGCTACGAAGACGAAATTTTGGGCATTCTAAGGAGATCTCCTGTAGAGTCGCTAGATTTTAACCCATTTGAACTCACGGTTATTAAGTTGGTGTTTAACTATTTCTTTTACTCGGTTCATCGGCGGAGAAAAAGTTCA
>CAZJNL010001256.1:0-1999 GCA_964546515.1 uncultured Oscillatoria sp. | reverse complement strand
TTCTTGCTTCTTGCTTCTTGCTTCTTGCTTCTTCCTTTTTCCTTCTTATTTCTTCCTTCTTTCTTCTCCCTTAAATTTTCCCCGGCACCACTGGCACAGAGCGGGGCAATCCCCTTGATAGGTTCACCCATAACTTTTTTTGAATTGTTAAGTTTTAATTTTTAATGAGTTGCCTCGCCTGTCCGGGGTGCCAGCCATCTCGGGCCGGTGTGACATTCGCTAACATGTTCTGTAAAGATATATGAAATCCTCTCAGCCCATGTTAAGTGATGTTCAGAACAAGGCGGCTTTGGCCACAGTCAGCCCGGTCAGCCAACAGCCTCTAGCAGCCTCGAGTGATGCTATCAGCAGCAGTCAGACTGGCGCAAGCGGTGAGGAGAAAGCTGTGAAGGTGGTAGATTACCTGCGTATCAGTCTCATCGACCGCTGCAATTTCAACTGCCAGTACTGCATGCCAGAGGGGGCAGAGATAGACTATATCCTCAAACAGAATTTGCTTCTCGATCAGGAACTGCTCACCCTGATTCGAGAAGTGTTCATCCCGGTGGGGTTTAGACGGTTTCGCTTCACCGGCGGCGAACCGCTGCTGCGTCCGGGAGTGGTGGAGTTGGTGCGCCGCGTGCGATCCTTCCCAGAAACGCAAGACCTGGCCATGACCACCAATGGATTTTTGCTGGCCCGGATGGCGGAGGATCTTTATCATGCCGGTTTGCGGCGGATCAACATCAGCCTCGACTCCCTCAATCCAGACACCTTTGACCTGATTGTGGGCAAGCAGGGGCGCAGCCGGTGGCCTGAAGTTTGGCAGGGAATTCAGGCTGCCCACTCTGTGGGATTTGACCCCCTGAAGCTGAACGCAGTGGTGATTCCGGGGGTTAACGACGGCGAAGTGCTCGATTTAGCCGCAATGACTATCGACCGGCACTGGCACGTCCGGTTTATTGAATTCATGCCCATTGGCAACAATCAGATGTTTGCCGGTTGCGGTTGGGTGCCCTCTGCCGAGTTGCGGCAAAGAATTCGCGACACTTTTGGATTAGTGGAGTCGCGAGTCATTGGTGCCGGTCCTGCTGACGTGTTCCAAATTCCCGGCGCTAAAGGCACCCTGGGATTTATCAGCCAGATGTCAGAATGTTTTTGCGATCGCTGCAACCGCATGCGGCTGTCAGCAGACGGGTGGCTGCGACCCTGCCTGCTGAATGAAACAGGCCAACTTGACCTGAAAACCGCCTTGCGAGCCGGTGCTGACCCTGCCGAGTTGCGGGAGAAGGTGCGCCACCTGCTGACCATCAAACCAGAGATTAACTTCAAGCAACGTGACTCTGGCACTGCCACCGGCGTCTACACGCGCACCATGTCCCAGATTGGCGGCTGAACCAATCTAAAATCCCTAGGCTTGTCGTGAGTAGTATTCCACCACCAGCAGCTCGTTAACCTGCAGCGCCACCCATTCGCGCTCAATGACGCTGTTGACCTTGCCAACGAGTTTGTTTTTGTCAAACTCCAGATGGCTGGGCGTGTTCGCCAAGCCCGGGTTAGCCAGGTTTGTTTCCACTAACTTGCGGGAAGCCTCCCGATCTCTGACGGCGATCACGTCTCCGGGTCTGCAATTATAGCTGGGGATGTTGACCGAGCGACCGTTGACCGTTATGTGGCCGTGACTCACCAGCTGGCGAGCGCTGGGAATAGTCGGAGCCATTCCCAGGCGGAAGACGGTGTTGTCCAGCCGCATCTCCAGCAGCTGCAGCAGCACAGAGCCGGTGGAGCCGGTAACTCGGCGAGCTTTACGCACATAGCGCAGCAGCTGCCGTTCCGACAGACCGTAGTTGAAACGCAGTTTTTGCTTTTCCTCTAGGCGGATGGCGTACTCTGAGCGCTTTTTGCGGTTTTGGCCGTGCTGGCCTGGTGGATAAGTTCGTTTGGCCGTCTTGCGAGTCAGACCGGGCAAATCACCCAGGCGGCGCACAATCCTGAGGCGCGGGCCTCTATATCGCGACAT
>CAZJNL010001255.1:0-2001 GCA_964546515.1 uncultured Oscillatoria sp. | reverse complement strand
AGTTATACGGAAACCGAGCGAGGGCCGTTTGGTCTGGCGTATATTCGCACGAAGGCGGGGGGTGCCGGTTTGCAGGTGCGGGTGGGAGAAGTTGAGGGTGAAACCGTTGATGTTCCCTTCTTGGAACCGCCCACTTTATGAGAAAAAATCCTGTTAATTTAACCGCAGATAAACGCAGATGAACGCAGATGGGTGGTAACTATCTGCGTTTTCCCCGATAAATCCGTAGCACAGGCGTCTCGCCTGTGCCCCCTAATTGGGATGGAATTTGCGAGGCAAGAGCTGCCGGTCACTGTCACACCGGCAGCAGAGTGATCTTGAAAAGCCGCCAGAACCTTCGCAGCACCCAGCTTGCGGCAGGTGCGGTGCTGGCAGATGAGTACATGTCTGGGAGATGCCAAGCGATATGCTTTTATAACTGGTAGAGATTGTATCATAAAACGCAGTTAATATCCCATCGATTAGGCGTTCGGCTTTTCAACCGACTCAAAGGTAATTGACAGAGCCGCCAGCTGGGTTGTATCGACGCCGCGAACACTCTCATCGAGTTCCGCAACAACGCCACCGCCGCGAGTGCCTCGGTTGAGGTCATCCAGCAAACTGTCTATCACTATTTTGGGGTCCTCATCCGCCAGCGTCATTGGTTTCCCCCGCGCTTGTCCTCCGCGTGCGGCAATTGCTTGCAGTGCTTTTAGGGATTCCCCCAGGGGGGTGCCGCTGGCAAGAACTAATATCTCTACTATTCCTAGAGGTTTTTGCACTGTCAATTTGAAGCTATCTTTGCCCTGTTCAGGAATTCGCAGAGTTTCTCCTGCTTTTACTAGGGTAGCGTCTTGTGCGGCAGTCCAGGTATTAGGAAAAATCACGGTCATTTCCCCTTCTGGGTCAATCACCAAAACGGATACATGCAAGTCGCGATTTTCTTTGTTCGTGACTTGGAACTGCAGTCGCGTTCCCACCGGCAGCTGTTTTAAAGGGTTCCTACCCTGTGGCGCAGGCGCTTCGGTTTTGCCAGCCGCACCGCGAACGGTGAAAGTGCTAGCCAGTATTTCACTGTCAGGAAGGTTCATAGTAGCAGCCACATTTAGCTGCGAGGATGCGGGATTGAGAATCATCTTGACAAGGTGGGCTGCTAGCAGGGATTTAAATTTGGATTTGAGACGAGTAACAGCAGCTGACACCGGCTCGCCTGCTGCCCCAAAAGATCCGGGAATCAGTTCCAGTGCCGGTGTGAACAAACCGGCACTCCCAGGAGCGGGGATATCCTCAGTTGGTTTGGTCTGAAATTGACGGTTATCCGAGGTGATGCGACCCAAAAGATATTCTACCTCTTTTCCCTGCTGCGCGGGGAAAGCTTCCACTTGCTTAATTAAGCGCAGCGCCGCTTCCGCTTCAGCTTTGTCATTACTCAGCGACGGGTCAAGACCAATTCTTAAAGTCACATCAGCGGGAATTACCCGCACCCGCTCTTGCAGCAGCGCCCCCAGTTTTAGCGCGTCTATCTTGGTATTTTCTATTGGTTTGGCTCGCCCGATTAATCCGTTGCGAGATTCAATCCGCACCAGTCCTTGCTTTTTGCCGCTGGCGTCTACCAGCGTCAAAATCGCCCCTTTATCAAAGGTTCGGATACTGTATGAATTGATACCTCCCAGCCACAATTCCACCTCGCCCCCCTCTCCCCCGGTGATGGTTGCTTCAGCTGGGGCAGTTTGCAGCTTCTGGAAGTATACAGGCTGCTCCTCACTGCTAGCGCCCTTGACTTCATATTCGGGGTTTTGACCGGCAGACATCTGAGTCGTGCTGCGCCCTATATTGGCAACCGCACTTTCTAACGGCTCATTGCCCGTTTGCTGCCAAATATACTGTGTCATCACATAGGTAAACGCCCCTGCTTTAAAGCCACTGAAGGGGGCGTCAGCAGCCAACTGATCCAGTCTGGCTGAGGCAATTACCGCTCCTTTGGCAACTCCAGCCTGCAATTGTCGCTTATATTCCTGTGGT
>CAZJNL010001254.1:0-2002 GCA_964546515.1 uncultured Oscillatoria sp. | reverse complement strand
GGTGTTATACAGCTATCTCGACTACAATGCGATCAATCCGCACCGGATAGCGGCTGGCAATCTCAACCGTCCGATCGCTGCTGCAGGAGTCCACCACAATGATGTCATCCGACAGCAGCGCTGACTCTATGCAAGCGGCGATGTCAATCTCTTCGTTGTGGGTCAGGATATAAATTGAGAACATTTCCAGCGACTTGCGTGAGGGTAAATGAGGAAACAGTTGGAGACGCACTCCTGAAGTCGGGCTATCCACTTATGCTGGGACAGGGCGAAAGTCAGTCAAAAGGCAATAGGCGCTTTGCTATTTGCTAGCACACGCTTCATCGCTTTTCTACCGGCTGACACCCCCGGTTTCGCTTTAACCGGGCAGAACTTTGTGCTGTCCCACCCTAACAGCTGTCACCGGCACTGGCGCAGACTAGCGTGCCGTTTTGCGCCGGCCCAGTCTCATATAGCCCAGACCTTTCAATCCCGTCCAGCCAATGGCCATGTAGCCAGCTGACAGCAGCAAACTGCTAATGCCAGTCTGCAACCCTGACTTCAAGGAAGTAATTTGGGTCTGATCTTCCAGCTGTTGCTTACCCGTCCGAATCCGGGTCAGCTCCCGATTTTTCAGGACGTCAGGTGAAAGGTTAGTCTGGATAAACTCATCGAGCGCTTTAGGGTCACTCTTAGACTTCTCGATTAATTCTTTTATCGGCTGCGGCAGCTGCGGGTTTTTGAGCACTTCATTCCGCTTGTTTTCATCTCCTAAAATGCTGCCGAACTGGGTTTTAAATTGATTTTGCTGCTTTTGTATCTCCGCTTTAACGGGATCGCTTTCCAGTTGGTTTGCAATCTGTTTTTCAGCCTGCTCGGCTCGCTTACTAATCTCCTCGAGCTTCTGAGTCCTGTCCAGCCGAACGTTGTTCAGGTGCAGGGGAAACAGCAGCAAGAAAACTAACCCAAACAGGCTGGCCAGCCAAAGAACCCAAAATTTTATGTCGGCAAAAGCAGTTCGGCTAACTTGGGCCCCACCGGCATTGCTCTCAATCCCAAACCCCGTGAAAATGAAGGCCATACCCACCATCGGTATAATTCCCCGATCGACGAGCTGCGTGGTAAAGCCCATCTGCCACTGCCTGTCCAGGAAGTTAGGCGGAAACAGCAAAATTAAATAGTCAATCAGAGAAGACACTATCAATATAATCCCAACAATCTGCAAAGCCCGAGCGGCTATGCTAGATGGATGGCGGCTATCACTCGCTTTCATTTCGATTCTCAATGGTTTGCTTGTTGTCTACTTCAAAGTAACCGGATTGCTCTTTACTGGGGTGCCCTCCCTTGACAAAAAATCAAACTTCATGTAAGCAAAGATGTCAGCGGGCGGCGCGGCTCCCCCCCTGCCGGCGATACCAGCGGGCTAGGCGCTCCGGTGGCACCCCGAGGAAATAGGCCACAATCACAAGCTGGTTAATCAGTGTCGTTTTCAGCACCCCCAGTTTCTGCCACCTGCGCCCGGATGTCAGCACCGGCACCGCTACAATGTTAATCTTTCCCAAGCGTCGCAACCGCAGCATCAACAGAAAATCTTCCATAATGGCTGTATCGGGAAAGCCTTGGCAGGTGCGGAACACTGAGGCGGGCAGAAAAATGGCCTGGTCGCCGTAGGGCATCTGAAACAAGCGCGAACGCCAGTTCACCCCGGTTTCAATCAGCCGCAGCCCCCGCTGTTGGGAGTCAATCCGCAGTTCAAAGGCACCGGCAACCACCCCCTGCGTGGAAAGTGCCTGACGCACCATCTCGTCGAACCCCAATGGCAGCACAGTGTCGGCGTGCAGGAACAGCAGGATGTCGCCGGTGGCAACAGCAGCACCGGCATTCATCTGGCGGGCCCGACTTTTTGGCGCACAGATAACCTTGACGCCGGCTGACAGCGAAACCTGGACTGTTCCGTCCTCACTGCCGCCGTCTGCCACAATCACTTCCACATTATCAGCCAGCTGAGCCAGCAAGAGTGTTT
>CAZJNL010001253.1:0-2003 GCA_964546515.1 uncultured Oscillatoria sp. | reverse complement strand
TGAAAGACTAAAACTATTATTACTTACATCTAAATCAGAACCAATACTATCATAAAGTTTTTTAGATACGTTCTTTTTGTTTTTAGTTAAATTAGTTCTTGACTGTTTAACCACGTATTTAGAAAACTCTGTTAATGTATTTGGGAGTGTCGGTTTGCGCGTGGCTGAGACGGTGTCTCTGATTGCCGACTGGACGGGTCAAGATTTGACCATAGGCGCTTCTATTGCCCCTTTCCGGAATCTGCCGCTGGTTATCACCCCAGCTGTTGCCGATATTACCGACAATGCCGGTGATGGTGCCCGTTTTATTCTCGGTGTCGGGTATAACTTTAGGTTTGGGCGATGACTTCTTCCACCCCCTACCCCAGTAGGGTGCGTTGGGAGCATCCCGTTTTTGCCGGGGGGATAAAAGGGCAGCCACGGGGGGCATCGGTGTCAACTTAACATGAAACATAGTGCCAGCTTACTGTGTGAGCATTAGCCCCTCCATCCTCTCCGTGCCCTGCGATCCCCCCTAACCCCCCTTAAAAAGGGGGGAACCGGAGCCGCTCAAAGTCCCCCTTTTTCAGGGTCAATCTGTTGATATGACACTCGTTGATGCCGAAGCTGGAACCGGAGCCGCTCAAAGTCCCCCTTTTTAAGGGGGATTTAGGGGTATCTCGACTGGGCTAAAAGCGAGAAAAATCAGGATTGTTACCTTAAATTGACACCGATGCACGGGGGGCTGCCCCTACAGGAACGCACCCCACTCCTACCCCAGTAGCGTTCCTGTAGGGAACGCACCCTACTCCTGGGGATTGAGGAGGCAGAGCCTCCCACTTTCGTTCCCAGGCTCCGCCTGGGAACGAGAACAACGAGAACAAATTTGTCAGTTTTATTAAGGAGACAAAACTATGAACGTCAAATTTTTTTCCGCTCATTTGAATATCGGGTTGGCTTTAGGGGCTTTCCTGATGGTTTTGCAGACAGCATCCCCCGCCCCGGCTCAAAATGGCAACCAGTCAGATATTACCGGCCCAATTCCCACAACAAGCGATCTTGCCGGTGGAGCCTTCACCACAACAACTGGAGGGGGGGGAACCGAAACCGTATTTTCAGGCGGCGCTAGCGCTCAAGCAAGTGTCAACCAAGCCGCTGCGACTGTCAGCACCCAGCTGAGCACCGGCAGCATAACTGCACCTGCAGGCGGCTCTATTTCCGCATCCGCACAGACTGCTGTGTTCAATATCCTGACGGCGAATGCTGATGTGGGCGCTAGCGTTAGCGCCGTGGCAAATTCTCTCACTTCTGCACCCGGATCGCCGCCGGCTACTGCTGTGCAAAATTTATTGGACAGTTTAGTAGGTTTGTTAAGGGGGCGTAAGATAACTCCAGCTAAGTTATTAGCCGCAATTCGAGCTTATAATGCTACAATTGACGCTAGTAATGCCGCGTTTCTGTCAACTCCTCCCGCTGAATTGCTCGCGATTCAGGCGGTGCTGTCTAAATTGATTGCGGCGGCTGGGTGATAGTTAGCAGTAGGGTGTGTTCTTAACGCACCCCAGTAGAGAGGCTGGGCAATCACTAACCCGACAGGCAATTTCTTCCCTCACTAATAAGCTATTCCGCATATAATTGGCAAAGGTTGTCATTGGAGGCAGAGCCTCACCCAAAGCGTTCCCAGGCTCCGCCTGGGAACGAGTAAAACGAGTAAAAACCGCGCAGGTTTTAAGAGTCTGGATTCTTTTCTTAGTCCGCGCAGGCGGACTTTGTTTGTATAACCGCTCATTCCATTCGCCCGGAGTTTTAGTTGACACGAATGACCCCCGTGCCTGCAACTACACCCAGGGCGATTCAGGCGGATGCCGGTTGTTGAACGCCGGCAGTTCTACTTCGAGCACCTCATCGAGGGCCTGCTGCGGGCCGACATCAAGACACGGTTTGATGTGTACGCCTTGGCCAAGAACTGGGGCATCCTGTCGACCAACGAGACGCTTCCCATGTGGGGCGGCGTCGGCGTCTAT
>CAZJNL010001252.1:0-2003 GCA_964546515.1 uncultured Oscillatoria sp. | reverse complement strand
GTGGGGGGTTCCACCGGCACGGTTTGGGTTGCTGGCGGTGCCGGTGGGGCTGGCGGTGCGGCGGGGGGTTCCACCGGCACTGTTTGGCTTGCGGGTGTTGCCGGTGGGATTGGCGGTGGCGGTGTTGGCTCTGGCTGTGCCGACTTTGCCACTGACTCAATTGCTTGCTGTTGCTGTTCTGGGGTTTGGGTAGAGTCTGAACTCATAGGAGAGAAAATAAATTCAAGGGTTGCGGGGAGTGGGGGTGAGAGGGTGAGAAAGGGGAGCATCCCGTTTTTGTCAATATACCCGGGCGATTTTAATTGCGGCTATACCGCAGGCGAGATGCCTGTGGCTGCGCCCGAAGAGCGCGAGTTTTTGTGGGATGCCTTCTGAGAGAATCAGAAGGTGAAATTTTCTCATTTTCCCACTGTCTGACTCCCTGACTCTCCCACTTTCCCGCCTGCGCGTGAGCCCGGCGTGTAGCACTGATTGCTAAGTGCGCGGACAGCGCAACTCCAGACAGGTTCGCAGCATTTTGGGGTCAAATAAAATCGGCAGGAAGTGGATGCTCTTTACTTCTCGGAAGTAGAAGAGAATGGGAACTGGAGGCCAAAAAATCCGCCAATTTTGCCATTCCTGGTAGGGAAAGCGCCGGAGCAACTTGTCATTTCGGCAGACATCCAAGGCGGTTTCGGTGAATTTCAAACGAATGGTGACAGTCTGGAACAGGAGAAACAGCCCCAGTACAGCGATGGCGATTGCTGCCCAGGGTTGAACCGGCAGCAGGGGAAGGGCTGCGATCGCTAACACGACCGGCAGCGTATAGCTGGGAGCCAGTTCAACGGTTTGTGCCGATAGGGGAGAGGACGTGGTAGCAGTCACAGGCTTTAATCCCGCTTTATGTAAACTAACGTTACTCTGCTTTTCATTGTAGAGGGTTAAATCCTCACAAGCCGCGCATGACGGCACTGCCGGTTCCCTGAAACATCAGCCAGGAGAGAAAAAAGTTGAACATAAAGATGGCCAGCAGGGAGGTGACAACTGCAGTGGTGGTGGACTGTCCGACGCCTTTGGCTCCCCCTGTGGTCGTCAAACCCCAGCTGCAGCCAATTACGGCGATTAAGCCACCGAAGCAGACGGCTTTAATCACGGCACTGCACAGATCCCAGATATTGAGGAAGTTGCGGGCGGAATCTATGAACACTCTTGGGGGGATGCTGTACATGGTGGTTGCGATGAGCATCCCCCCTGCCATGCCGGTGAGCAGGGACAGGACTGTCAACACCGGCAGCATGACGCAGCAGGCGATCGTGCGGGGTATCACCAGGTAATCAATCGGATCGGTTTTGAGGATGTAGAGGGCGTCAATCTGCTCGGTTACTTTCATGGTGCCGATTTCTGCGGCGAAGGCGGAACCGACGCGACCGGCAATGATCACGGCTGTCAGAACTGGGCCGAGTTCGCGGGTTAGGGAGAGGGCCAGCACGCCTCCCACGGCTCTCGCTGCGCCAAAGTTGATAAATTCTCGCGCAACTTGGATGGTGAACACCAAACCGACAAAGGTGGCGGTGAGCAGGGCGATCAGGAGGGACTCCGGGCCCACTGCTGCCATTTGGTCGAGGGTGTTGCGCCGGTGAATTTTGCCGGCAATCAGGTGCACTATTACTTGGCCTCCCAGAAAAATAGCGGCCACTAAGCGCTGCAACCACAATCCCAGGCTGGATCTAGAATTGGTTTCACTCAAGGGGGGACTATCGCACAACTACAACTTAATTGTGGCAGAGCCTCCCAGTGTTTGTTCTTTTGGCTATTCGAGAAACGCCACAGTCCCAGTTGAGAGCTCGACCGATGGGCACCCTTGCTCGGTTGATGGAGTTGAGAGCTCGACCGATGGGCACCCTTGCTCGGGTGATGGAGCACCCTTGCTCGACCGATGGAGCACCCTTGCTCGACCGATGGAGTTCTGAGCTCGGGTGATGGAGCTCTAAGCTCGGGTGATGAAGCTCTAAGCTCGGGTGATG
>CAZJNL010001251.1:1389-2005 GCA_964546515.1 uncultured Oscillatoria sp. | reverse complement strand
CGCGTCTCCGAGTCCCCGATCAGCAAGCCCCCACAGCACTGGGAACGAGGGTTCAATCTCTTGTAGAGACGCGATTTATCGCGTCTCTAGAGTCCCAGCCCCCACAGCACTGCCAACCTCTTTCTAATTGCGAGGCGGAGTGCTTCTCAACGCCATCAACCGCTTCCAAACAAAGTATATCCCCAGCAACAAAACTGCCAGGATATTGCCCAGAATTTGCCCCGGTTCCGGCACAGAGGAATCAAACGACTGACTGGGTGCCGGTGCAGAGGCGGGTGCCGGCGCAGGGAGGGGTGCCGGCGCAGATTTGGCTGCTTTCACAGGGGCGGCTGTCGGCATTTGGTTGAATTGCCCTTGATCCTTCATACCCTCCGGCATTTCCACCGGCACTCGCACCTGGCGGGTGCTGCTCGTATCCACTCGCACATCAGAAGAAACTGCCACAAACGCAGTATATTTAGACATCAGCCGGTAAGCCAGCGCCGTATCCGTAACCGCCTTCACCCCTTGAGCAGTTTCGCCCCCATACATTTGCTTCATTAAATCCTTAATCCGGGCGCGACCCCAAAGTTGGGCGATTGCAGAATTGCCGCCGCCCTCAAATTCCACCGGCACC
>CAZJNL010001251.1:0-1379 GCA_964546515.1 uncultured Oscillatoria sp. | reverse complement strand
GCGCACGCCACCCGCCGCAATCCCTTGGATGCGCAGCGTGCCACTCTTGCGGTCGCCTTTGCGCCCAAAAAGCACCAGCGGCTCATTAGCAAACAAATCCGGCGACTTGAGCGGATAAATTTCCGGTGCCTTCCCAGAACCTTCCCAGCGGACTTCAATATTCGCCAGCACCGGATTGTTGATTTTGCGGAAAAACTTTTCTGCCACTTCCTGCGTGGGTTCATTCGGAAGCACCACTCGCGACGCGCCCCGCCCCTCCTCTGCCAGCCGGTCAATTAAAAACCGGTTCACCGAAGAACCAACGCCAAAACTGTAGAGCCGGTTGCCCGGTTTCAGCTGCTTTTGCACAGCTGCAATTATCTCCTCGTCATTGCCGATCATTCCGTCGGTTAGCAAGACAATGCTGCGCAAGCGCCCCTCCGGTGCCGGTGGGAAATTCAGCACAGCGTTCATGCCATTCATTAACTCCGTGCCCCCATTCGCTTGCAGGCGATTGACATAAGCAATCGCTTTGGCGCGGTTTACCGGCGTATTCGCCAAAGGTTGGGCAGACAGCTGGGTTGCCGTATTGCCAAAGTCAATAATAGTAAACGTGTCGTCCGGATTCAGCCCATTAATAAACTGGCGCATCAATTCCTTAGATTTCACCAGCGGATCGCCCGATTGCGAGCCAGAGGTATCCATCAAGAACACCACATCTTTGGGCACAATCTCATTGGTTTGATACTCCACCGCCGGGATTAAATAAAGGGCGAAGTGACCGCCGCGCTCATCAGCTTGACTCAGCACCGCCGACTCGGTTTGCTTACCGGCAACCCCATACCGCACAATCAGGTCTTTATTGGGAATCGCCTTCTCCTTGCTCAGCTGAACCCGCATGATGCGCCCGTCTTGTGTCGTGCGGATTTGATGCGAAGTCGAGCGCACCTGAGACACCGGCACCCCCGCCTCAATTTCCACCGTCACGTTAATATCCTGTCCGGAACGGGTGCCAGCCGGCAGCACCGGCGGAGTGATTCGCGAAGCGTCTCCAACCCCGTTTGTCTTGCCGGTGGCGTCGCTCGACCCTCCCGGAATATAGCGCGGGCCAACCACCATCGGAAAGACAAATTCGTAATCCCCTTTCTCAAACTTCAGGCTTTCCGTATAGCGAATGGTGACATCAATTTTCTCCCCCGGTTTGATATTCGCCAGAGACTGCGTAAAAATATTGTCCCGCTCTTGCTCCAAAAGACCGGCAGTGCGCCCCTCCCGCTTGGCTTGCTCGTAAACTTGCTTCGCCTCTTCCCGTTTTTTGATCGCCCCCCGGATGACGCGGCTGCCAATTTTGATTTCCATATCATCCACTGCCGCCTCATCCGGCAGCGGAAACACATAAA
>CAZJNL010001250.1:0-2006 GCA_964546515.1 uncultured Oscillatoria sp. | reverse complement strand
TCATCCTCATCCTCATCCTCATCCTCATCCTCATCCTCATCCTCATCCTCATCCTCATCCTGATCCAAATCCAAATCGGAGAAGTCCTCCTCCTGATCTAGCAGTTCTTCCCCCAGCATTTCTTTGAGGGCGCTTGCTTCGGCAGCTGCAGTGGCAGCCACAGGGCCCGCAGCCAGCGGCTCGCCAGTGTCAAGCCGGTCTAGCAGTTCTAGCTGAATAGCGGCGGGGAAAGCCGTTTCGGTTTGTGCGCCTGCGGCATGGCTGGTGCGGCTGCGCCGGTGTTTCGGGGTTGGGGCTGGCTCGGGCGCTTCCGGCTCGGGCGGCACCGGCGCAGTTGCCGGCGCGGCGGCTTTTTCACCGGCGCTGCCTGGGAAGCTCGCGGAACGCTTTTGCCCGACGAGGACTTTGTATTCCTCCTCAGACAAGTGGCTCTTGAGAATGCGGCTAATCGTCGAGTTACTCACGCCGTAGCGATTGGCCAAGGTCAGGGTGGTTTCTCCTGACTGCCGGTACAGGTCGATAATCGAGCTTATGTCAGAATCGGAGAGTTTTCTTGGAGTCATGGGGCCTCCGCGCCCATTAGTTGGGAAACAGTTGACTGGAAAGCTGGCGCTCGCCACTCGGGCATTGGGGACTGGGAATTTAAATTTTAACAGCTAAAATCTCAAATCCCCTTAACCGCGTTTGCGTGCGGGCCGGCGAGGGCGGGTGGATATGTCATATTCCAAAACCGCACCAATCCCAAACAAAACGCCACAGAAGACAAAAAATACTTCCAGCAGGCCGCCGCTTTGGTATTCGCCCGACATGCGGCTGTCGGCGTATTTAAACCACATATCCGCAATGTACAGGGAAAAGGTGGCGGCGGCAATCATCCGCCAAGACTGGGAAGAGCGCCCTCCCCAGAAGGCGAGCAGCAGGGCGGTGGCAATAATCAGCAGGAAGACATCGCCAATGATGTAAAACAAATTCACATAATAGGCCATCGGCTTTAGTGTGCTGTTGAGGGCCAGCACCCAGTCCGGTGCTGCGGAATTTTCCTCTTCAGCCGCTTCCTCAGCTGCAGGGTTCGGGGTGGCAGCCTTGGCTGCCGGTTTAGCATTAGGCTTGAGTGCGGGGGCTTTGGCTGCAGCAGTTGTGCCAGATGCCTGTCTGGCCGTGGCGGCAGCTCCCTCAGTGGCAACTGGGGCAGCCTGCTTCGCCGGAGGAGTAGCCACCCAGACGGCCAGAGCAATGCCAGCAGCCGCAATCGTCACCAGCACCCCCCACTGCCATTTTTCTAGATTCAGTCGCCTGCTACTCACCGCCAGAACCATGCCCCAGCTGAGCGACACATAGCTGACCATATAAAACAGATCGCCCAGGGAAACATCGGGATCGAGCCCCCACACCACCTCCCAACAGCCAAACAGCAAATTCCCGATCAAGTACGAGCCCATCCCCAGACCAATTCCCAGCCAGACATTCCGCCCGCTGACAATCACAGGGCTCTTCCAATTTCTCAAACACAGTACAGCGGCGGATAGGAATGCCGAACATTCAAAAATGTAGGTGCCAATCACGTACCACTCTGGCTTCTCCCCGCTTCGGGCGTCCGGGACACTAAACAGCAGAAAAAACAACAGCGCCATAACCGCCCAAACAATGCTAATAATGACGATTGTCTGAGCTGACAGTAACGATTGAAGAGTCGATGACTTTTCTGATGTGCTGCTCATAGAGATTTTCTCATGCCTAACTAGCAATTCTGTAGCAGAAACAGGAGATTTGCGATTTGACCGGCTTTAAAATACACCATCTCCCACACCACTCTGTAATCGGGCGTCGCATATCCTTCAGTCGGGCGGCTGAATTGTAAAGCATTCTTTAAGCTGTCGCCCACAGCTGACCGAGGCGCGACTGATTCATCCATTTGATAAACTGCTTGCGCTCCCCATCTGGCATGTCTTGCAAGGCATCAATCACTCGGTCGGTAAAGTTGGCGTTGCCGAAATACTCTTTTCCCA
>CAZJNL010001249.1:0-2006 GCA_964546515.1 uncultured Oscillatoria sp. | reverse complement strand
GTTTCTTAAAGAAACCGGGTTTCTCAGTACCTCACTCAGATGAAAACCGCTATAATTTCACTTAACACTCCCCATCCTCCCTCGCCCCTCCCCATTTATCAACTCAAAGGCGTATCCTCGCCAGAAGGGATAAAACTCGCCCAGTAATAGGGATGCTGCCGGTTCTTAGAGCCAAGCATCGCCAGCTGAACATTGCGCAGCGCCGCGTGCCGGCCTTCCCCCCTCTTCAAACGCTTATAATACTCTACCATCAGCTCTTTCGTCCCATCATCCGCCACCTGCCACAAGCTCATTATCTGACTTTGCGAACCGGCAATTACCAAAGCGCGGCGAAGTCCGTAAACTCCATCCCCATTCCGCGCCTCCCCAATGCCGGTTTCGCAAGCCGACAGCACCACCAGCCTAGTTCCCCACAAATTCATCCCCGCCACCTCCAGCGCCGTCAGCACCCCGTCTTCACTGCCACTGCGGCGCACATTAAAGCCAGACAGAGCCAATCCCGAACGCAGCAAGGGATTTTCTACACCCACCATTTGTCTCTCCAACTTCCTGAAAGGATCTCCTGTAAACTCACCGATAACCTGCCTATCCTGATTGGTCAAAAAGAATCCGTGCGTGGCAATATGCAGAATACTCGGAGCTTGAACCTCCTTGAGAGCTGTCTCAGTCGCTTCCCCTCCCCACAGCACTTTCAAGTTCTTGGGCAGAATCTCTTTAATCGCCTCAGCTTCTGCTTTTGTACCGGACAGTTTCCCATACTTAAGTGTAGCAAAATCCCCAGAGCGGCGGTTTTCCCCCCCGCGAGTGCCGGCAGCACTGGCAACACCACTGCTGTCAAAATCTGGGTCAGCCACAACCACCGGCCCCTGCCGGCTCTGGGATTTTACCTGAAACCGCAGCAAATCCCGTCCTGAAGTAAGATAGGTAAAAGAATATCGCAAAATCAGGTAATTATTTTTCTCATCAGCCAGCGCCTCGAAAGGAATTAGATTCAGTTCCCCGTCAGGAGAAAGCAGCAGCCGGTCGGCATTTCCCAACAGCGGACGAAGGGGAGCCATCACCTTTTCATCCAGCAACCGAGCCACTGGTTTCACTTCATCTTTCTTTGACAGCGCTTCGCGGAAATTGGTAACAGCCTTGTCAATCTCTGCCGCTTCCCCCAAATCAACCCATCTGGGATTGCCTTGGCGGCGCAGCACCGCTGCAGCATAGCGCGGTGCTAACCAATTTTCGCCCGGTTTAGCGCCTTTATCCCAAGGGGAATAACGCACCAGCTCAACCAAAGCAGCGTCAGGAGGAATCAACTTTTGGATGCCTTCGAGCGTCACCGGCTGCTCCTCAGCGCGGAATTCAGCGCTGCGGGCGCTCACCGCCTCTTGCAGCTGCTCCTCTTTCTGCTTAAGTTCCTCAAACGTCGCCTTGTACTGCTCGGGCGTCATCGGGTTCTGGCTCTGTTCTGTGAATACCAACTTGGCAAGCTGCTGTCGCGTTTCCAGCAGCTCGTCAAGCAGTTTTTGGGCTTGCGGATCGTCCTGGAGGCGGGTGCGCAGCCCCTGCATGGCGTCTGTTACCGCCTCCAGCACCCGCCCCTTGCGGCGCAGCGCCACAGTCATGGCCAAACGCGCCGCTTCAGGGCTGTCAGGCGCATCTTGCAGGTGCAGAGATATTGTCCAGTCGGTTGTGCCCTGGAGGGTGGCCATGTAGGCCCGCTTGCGGTCTTCCGAACCGAGCGCCAGGATGGGACCGAGGTTCTTTTCTTCGATATCAGTGCCGCGAGTCTGAAATTCAATGGCACGAGCGATATCTCCCCGGGCCTGGTACAGCGCTGCCAAGTTGTTGAGGCTTTGAGCCACATCGGGATGCTCGGGCCCCAGCGCCTTCTCCCGGATAGCCAGGGCGCGTTGGTGCAGCGGCTCTGCTTTGGCGTAGTTCCCCATAGCGCGGTACAGCTCTGCCAAGTTGTTGAGGCTTTGAGCCACATCGGGATGCTCGGGCCCCAGCGCCTT
>CAZJNL010001248.1:0-2009 GCA_964546515.1 uncultured Oscillatoria sp. | reverse complement strand
TCTCCCCCTTTGGGAGAGGGGGGAACAAAAAGTTCTTACTCTGGTGAGGGATAGGCAAAAATGGGAGGCGACCGCGAGGAGCGGTTTGTCAGGCATATTTAAAGAGGTAGAAGCGACTGAGAAACCGGGGTGACGGTCAAAATTATCAGGTAAAAGCCCGATATTGAGGCAATCAACCCGGTTTCTTAAACCGAGCAATTAGAAACAGACAGTACGGTGCGGGCTTGTAAATTTGGAGATGGCCATCTCCAGCCATAGCTATCTGATAGGCAAGTCTATTTTAAAAAGTTATTTTTCTTCCCAGTTATCCCCTATAAACGAGGTGGAAATATCCAGAAAAAAAGGTTATTTAAGAAACCCTGTTTCTTAAGGCTGTTATTTTCAATTTTAAAGCAGTTGCTTTTTAGTAAAGCGTATGACTGGCGACAAATTACTCCCTACTCGCGGGCAATTAGAGCGCACTCTCTCGCAGCGCATCCTGGCGCTATATCGCAACGAACTGGGGCATCAGCAAAGCAAAATTGAGTGCCTGCTTTTTGAGTAAAAAGTTACCATTATTATAGAGTATTCTATCACCAAACCCGAACGGATCCTGGCTGATATCGGTCAGGAGGAATTGGCGGAGCGGGTGCGTGCCGAGCTGCAGCAGCTAATTGAACCGAAAATTAAGGCGCTGATTGAAGAAGTTCTGGAAACTCCTGTGATCGACGTGCTGAGTAATGCCAAATTAGAGACAGGTCGGACTGGCACTATCGTTTTGTTGGCCGCTCCGCCGCTTGTTCGCCTTCCCTCTTCTAGCGAGCCGGTTAGAAAAGAAACGGCTGAAGATTGAGGTGCCGGCAGAGGGTGGCTTCTAGGTTTTCCAGAACAAAAGGCTTTGTGATGCACTCAGCACAGCCGGCGGCGAGAATGCGGTCGCAATCTTCTGCTTTGGCCAATCCTGTGACGGCAACAACGGGAATATTCCCTGTCTGCGGGTCTTGTTTGAGGCGACGCACAACCTCTATGCCGTCTACATCTGGCATGCAGATGTCAAGCCGTACCAGATCGGGCTGGGACTGCTTTGCCAAAGCTAGAGCTGTCTGGCCATCTGAGGCACCCATGAATGAGCAGCCTAACAGCTCAATAATTTGGCCTATCAGCCCCAAGTTGTCTTCACTGTCATCCACTGCCAAAACTAAGGGGGGTTTCGTCACAGAAGGGGAGCCGGCGCTGTCGGTTGATTCCAAAAGCATACTTTTTTGAAGAAAGGCGATCGACAAAGGAAGACTTGATTGGGAAAAAACCCTGGACGAAGCATTCTGCAAGCGGCTTGACAGGCACTGGCAACAGACTGGCTCGTTCCACCCCAAGTAGCTCTGAGTGCCCTCGCTGGCCTTCCAGTGGGTGCTGGGCGAGAGACAGTCCGAGATCCTTGGAGCAATGTTAGCACTTTACCTAAACTTCACATACTTAAAGAAAGCTTAAAAATGGCGTGTTACTTGGGTTGTGTCGCCTTAAGCCCTCTAAAAAGCTAGTATATTGTACTGACAAAAAATAGCTGAAAAAAAAAGATTCTCTCTCGGCGCTGCGAGAAACTGCCGCAAGAAGCCTCTGTCCGCAGGATGAGTCTATTTTTAGAGTGAGTGCCGGCCACTTCCACCTGTAGGGGGATACCGGCCTTGATGTTTTTGATTTCAATGGTAAATAGACCCGTTATCACAGGAGAGAAGAAGTTGCGATTCACGCTCCGCCCCACAGTCATTCTACTTGACTCGCGGGTAGAGTTATAGTCCCCCGCTCTGTTCGCCCGTAACTGCCCAAATACCCAAATAATTGTTGCTGTTTTCAAAACTAACCGTGCCCAGAACAAAGTGCGTGAAAAGGTAAAGCCAACGATGAATACACTCTGACTGTTAACCATCGGACTCCTGGTTGGTTGGCTGGCGAATCATTGTTTTAAGATCCAAGAAATCGGTCTGACCGGCAACCTGGCTTTAGGGGGTTGGGGTTCTGCGGTAGGCGTTTTT
>CAZJNL010001247.1:0-2009 GCA_964546515.1 uncultured Oscillatoria sp. | reverse complement strand
AATGAGGATGACATGGCGCGGGCAATGAAGGTGGCTGGATCATCAGACCAGCGGACGAGTTCAATCTTTTCTCCCCGCAATTCACTGACTACTGCTTGCAGTCGCTCCCCTCGCTCTCCCAAACAGGCGGCTATGGGGTCTAGATCGGGCTGTTGGGTGTCCACTGCAATTTTGGATCGGGGGGCGACTGTGGCGAAGGACGGAATTGAGTCCCGCGCCACGCTTACTATCAGGACGATCTCCTGCTGAATTTCGGGGACAGCGCCCTTCAGGATGCCGGCGACTAGACCGGTAGTCGCTCTGGAAACTCGCAGCTGTGGCCCAGAGCGGGGGGTTTCATAAACTTTTTTGAGGTAGACTTTAAATGTAGCATCGACTTGATATTTGTCTTGGTGCAACTTTTCGTAATTGGGCAATTCGGCTTCTACCTCTGGCTCGCCCTTTCCGCTGCTGATTCCCATGATGATCCCTTTGCGATCGGGGCGAAGCACCCGCGCTGGCAGCACTGTCCCTCTGAGTTCTTGGAACTGCTCCTTGATCAGCCGGCACTGCTCCTCAAGCAGTTTTTGGGTCAGCACCTGTTTGGTTTGCAAGGCGGCTTGGCGACCGAATTCCCCTTGCTCCGGCGTGACGTCCACGACAACGGTGTCACCAAGCTGAGCTGGGGCTAAGTGCACCGGCACCCCCTTGAAAGCTACCTCACTGTCCGGGTTGGTGACTTTTTCCACCACAGTCTTGGTGGCCAGAACGCGAAAGCCCTCTGCTTCCAGGTCGATCTCGACTAGAAAGTTGTCGAAGCAGTCTTCGTTTAAATTGGGTTCGTTCAGACAATGCAAGCGACGGTAGCGTTCGTATCCTTTGAGGAGCGCTTCTCGCAGGGCGTCTTGGACGATCGACTCAGGCAAGTTGCGCTCGCGACTGATGCTGTCGATTATGGCTCTGAGTCCAGGTAGACTGACCATTGACATGGCAATTTTCGATTTTAGATTTTAGATGAGCCATCCTCAACTGGGCGGCTGGCCGTTTTTCTATTGTTTACCTTAAGAGTGCGATTGCGGAATAAGGCAAAGACAAAAGCCGCCTCGGCGGCGAGTTTCGGGAGCTTCGGGAGTTTCCGGAGCGTCAGGATCTTGGAAAGACAGGTTTTTGGGGACTGATGCGAGAGCTGAGCAGATGCGGCTGAGTCTGGCCGCGCGGCGCGACAGCAGTCAAATTCCACCTAAATGTCATAAAATAAAAATAGATAAAGTCCGCAAAACATCCTTATGCCGGTCAAAAATTTTCTGAATGCGATGCAAGTGAAGCGACTGCAAAAAGCGCTGCGACAGAGCGACTGCCCTCGTTTGAGGGAACACGCTTTGATTCTGCTCTTGCAGAATGACGGCAAGACCTACGAAGAGATTGCCGAATTTATTGGGTGCTCTTACCGAACCGTCGCCTACTGGTGCGTGCATGGAGATCCAGACAACCTGGACACGCTGCGAGACAAGCGGGAGCAGGGCAACTATCGGAAGGCGAACGATGAGTATATCAAAATATTGCTGGAAACGGTTAGGAAAGACCCCCGAAAACTGGGCTATGACTTTGAACCTTGGACGAGTCAGCGCTTAGCGGCTCACATGGCAAAGGAAACCGGTATTGAACTCAGCGCTACCCAAATCACCCGAATTTTGCGAAAAAACCGCGTGCGTTTGCCCCTGAGCCGGGTTTAGGAACCCGCTGAGGTCGTTTGAGTGCAACTTAGATGTATCTAAGAAGAGGGCGATCGCATTCCTCTGCTTGAAGTTGGCGATGGCGCTGGTGGGGGAGAGGGGGCGATCACCGGTGCCTTGGAAGGTGTCTCGACAAACAGAGAAATTCTGCCTTCCCCTCCCGCCTTCCTTCCAAAGAGCTTCACGTTTGGAGTTCGGATCTCGACTTGTAGAGACGCGTCATGTCGCGTCTCTACATACTGGAACGATGCAGCTCGGAGCTCGAACGATGCAGCTCGGAGCTCGAACGATGCAGCT
>CAZJNL010001246.1:0-2014 GCA_964546515.1 uncultured Oscillatoria sp. | reverse complement strand
CGCCCTCAAAATAAACGAACCCGTCGCCCGCCTAGAAGCCACACATTCCCCCAACCTGAACCTCACAGACTTGCAGACAGCCCTAACCCAATCCCTGCCATACCTCTCAGCGTATGCCGGCGATTTAAACAGCCTAGATGGCCACATATCCTACCTAGAAATTAATCTAAAAAATTTCCAAAAAAGGTTGCACAAAATAGAAAACGATGCTAACATATCCTTAGGAGTAATGAAAGACTTCGCCCAAACAGCCGAAGAGAGATACTGGCAGCAGCTAGAGATGGAGCGGGCCAGCCTGAAGTCAGTATTGACCCAACTGGCAAATCTGGCGGTTCCCATCAGAAGCGCCATCGAAATAGAGCAAACCAAAGCCGTTCGAGAACTCAACCTCACCGCAGCGATTGCCAGCACCGGCATAGCCCTGAGCGGAGTCACCGCCACCGTAATTGCAGCCCAACAGCCCCCCCAAAAAACACCTTCTTCACCTACTCCCCAGCCTTTCTGTGGGGCATTGCCCCGATTGCGCTCGCCGTGCTAACGTTAGTAACACTGCGCTTATTTCCTCGCTAAACCTCTCTTCTTCCTTGGCGCTCCTTCACGGGGGCGGTTAAAATCATCTATGCCCTCCCCCACAAAAATCCAAAGCATCTACACCGATGGAGCCTGCACCGGCAACCCCGGACCAGGCGGCTGGGGAGTCGTCATTTGCTACGACGACGGTTCCACCCGAGAACTCGGCGGACGCGAGTCCAAAACCACCAACAACCGCATGGAAATGCAAGCCGCCATCGCCGCCCTAGAATTCCTAAAAACAGCCGGTCAAAACGAACCGATCACCCTCTACACCGACAGCGAATACCTCAAAAAAGGCATCACCGAGTGGATAAAAGGCTGGAAAAAGAAAAACTGGATAAGCTCCACCGGCAACCCCGTCCTCAACCAAGACCTCTGGGAAATCCTCGACCGGCTCAACTCCCGACAAATCCAATGGCAACACGTCCGGGCTCACGCCGGCAACTTTTACAACGAACGCTGCGACGCGATCGCCCGCGCCTTCTCCCTTGGGCAAACCCCATCCCTGAAACAGCCGCCCGCTGCCGGTGCGATTGGTTCAGCACTAACTGACGGCGCAGTTAACAAAACGATACAATCCAAATTTGTAATCTCTGACTTTTCCCCCCCGGATGTAACCATGACGGACGCCCATGCCCCCTTTACTGCTGAATCTCCCGAAAGTTTACCTCGCGAAGTCAGGGTCACTCAACTGCGCGATTTAGTAGAAACCCTGCGCATCGCCGATGAAATTGCCGCAAAACGCTATTTGATCACCAGCTCCGAACTCGCAGACTTGATGGATGTCAACGCCAGCGCCGTCACGAGTAGGGGCGACAACTGGGTGTGGCGCAACTGGATTGTGTCGCGAGTGCGGCGCGAGGGCAACCAAATCCTCTGGCAGCTAGAACGAGTGGATTAATGGAAATTTTCTCGTTTCCTGGCGCTTCCCAGTCCGGTGCGTGACGCAAATTTCTTTACCGTATTTGTGGGAGACTCAAATAAGGCTTCACGCACCCTATTTCTTCTTACCCCCACTTTTTAAGGGGGCAAGGGGGTATCGAATATAGCGGTTCGTTCTTGAGGAGTGAAAATTATTTTTTAAATAAACCGCCAAGACGCCAAGATGCGCTTCGCGCCGCTGCGAAGCACGCCAAGTCAAGAAAAGAGAGAGGATTTCACAAATCATTTAGAACTGCTATAGCTGTAAACTCAGTTGGAATCTGCTTAGTATTTCACCCATAATTTCGCCCGCGCCACTGAGTCGGTCGCCGGATAGCAGAGAGGAAAATTCGCAGCACCGCCAGCGGGTCAGCCAGAGGAGAAAGCCAGAACACCCAGCCGGCGCGAGCTTGAGTGCGGTCATATGTCGGAGCAATGGCTAAATTCAAAGCAATCCGTACCGCCAGCAGAAATAAATTCAACTCTATTAAGAAGACAGGGGGAGTGGGGGCAAAAGAGA
>CAZJNL010001245.1:0-2015 GCA_964546515.1 uncultured Oscillatoria sp. | reverse complement strand
CGCCTGCGCGGGTTTCAGAAGTCCGCAGCGGTGAATTAAATTCGCCCGGTATAATCCAGAATTGGTGCCGGCTGTTGCTAGCGCTGGCGCAACAGAATCTCAATCAAGTGCCGGCGGCGCTGCAAAACCTGGAAACCGCCAAAAACGAATGCCCGCACGAGTGCAATCCCCCGCTTTACATTCGCATATTAGAGGCGTTGCGGTCGCTTTACTTTCAGCAGCGCCGGTATCTAGACGCTTTCAATATCAAGCAAGAGCAGCTGCAAGTTGAGCACCTGTACGGGCTGCGAGCGTTTATCGGTGCCAGCCGGCTGCGGGCGCAGCGACAAGCGACGAAATCTATTCTATCACAAGCCGGTGCGGCAGACGCTCAGCCAGCAACCATTGCCACAGAAATTGTGGCATCGGGTTGGGAAAAAGATGTCAGGGACTTAATCGAGCGAATCAGCTGCGATCGCTGCAAAATCATTGTAATTCACGGGCCGTCCGGAGTGGGCAAAAGTTCCCTGGTTACGGCGGTATTCGTGTCGGCGCTGTATCAAAACGGCACAATTGACGCTCGAATCCCCCTGCCGGCTGTCGTGCGAGTTTACACCGACTGGGTTGGGGAATTGGGGAGAGCTTTGGCAGAGGCGGTGCAAAATGTAGAGACGCGAAATTTCGCGTCTCTACCGGCACCCCTGACTTCTGTTGAGGCTCTTCTGCAACAGTTGCGAAACAGTGCGGAGCGCCACCGGCTGACGGTCCTGATATTTGACCAGTTTGAGGAGTTCTTCTTTAATGGCTCCACCCCCGCTCAGCGGCGAGAGTTTTGGGAGTTTTTGCGGGAATGTGCGGACAGGATTCCCTACCTGAAAGTCATCCTGTCGCTGCGGGAAGATTACCTGCACTATTTACTAGAAGCCGAGCGCTTCACCCCGATTGAGATTGCGAAAAACAGCCTGCTCGCCAGAGAGATGCGCTACCCTCTGGGAGATTTATCGCCGGAAGCAGCAAAAGCCGTCATTCAAAGCTTAACGCAAAACTCCTTTCACTTGGAACCCGCCCTGATTGACGAACTCGTGCGGGATTTAGCCGGCGAACTGGGCGAGGTGCGCCCGATAGAGTTGCAGGTGGTGGGGGCGCAACTGCAAGCGGAGAAAATCCAAACTCTGGAACAGTACCGGCAAAAAGGCCCGAAAGGCAAACTTGTCGGGCGATTTTTACAGGAAGTGGTGAAAGATTGCGGTTCGGAGAATGAACGCGCCGCCCAATTGGTGCTATACTTGTTAACGGATGAGAATAACACCCGACCGCTGAAAACTCGCGCCGACCTGGCGAAGGATTTGGCAGCAGAAGCGGACAAATTAGAGTTAGTGTTGGAGATTCTGGTAAAATCGGGAATCGTCTTTTTGCTGCCGCAAGCCCCTACCGAACGCTACCAGCTGATTCACGACTATCTCGTGTCTTTCATCCGCCAGCAGCGCGGCGCGGAATTGTTGGCAGAACTGGAAAGGGAGAAACAGCAGCGCCAGAAAGCGGAAGCGCAGCTCACTCAGGTTCTGAAACGCCGGTTGCGAGAAGCGTATATAGCGGGTGTTGGGATGGCAGCACTTGCAGTTGCAGCCGTGGGATTCGGAGTGCAATCCTTGATCGGTCAGACAAATGCCCTAAATGCCCAGTTAACCGCTCTGAGTTCTTTGTCAGAACAGCTTTTTGCCTCGAATGATCAAATTGACGCGCTTAAAGAAAGTTTAAAAGCCGGGGGGCAAGTGAAAGGGACTTTCTGGAGGGTAGAAGCCGGCACTCGCAATCAAGTTGTGCTGGCGCTGCACCAGGCGGTTTACGGGGTGAGACAGCGCAACACCTTGGAGGGGCACAGCGGTAAAGTCAATAGCGCCGCCATAAGCCCCGACGGCAAAACGGTGGTATCTGCGGGTGATGACGGTACAGTCAGGCTGTGGGACATTCAGGGCAAAGCGCTGAAAACCCTCAAAGGGCACAGTGGTTCAGTCTGGAGCGCCGCCATAAGCCCC
>CAZJNL010001244.1:0-2017 GCA_964546515.1 uncultured Oscillatoria sp. | reverse complement strand
CTCCCAGAGAGACGTTGAATTGTTATAATTTGATGATGACATCACCGACATTCCACTGCGTAGATTCCTGCGGCATGGCACACCCCGCCTCCACACACGGTTTAATTATGGTTTATTGTTACCTTTTTAGGGGGGTGCCGGTGGGGGGTGGTAGGGCATTAGCCCAAATACGAACGTATGGTTGGGCTCATGCGAACATTTGGTTGGGCATTAGCCCAACTACGAACCTTTGGTGGGGCATTAGCCCAACTACGAACGGGAGGGTGCCGGTGGGACATTAGCGTTGGTTGGGCATTAGCCCAACTACAAACGGGGGGGTGGGGCATTAGCCCAACTACGAACGGGGATGAGGGTACGGGAGAGACATCGGATCGCGATTAACCGGAATTTGTTCCATTTTTGGAATGCGAATCACCGCTGCAAAAGGGCTTGAGCATATTAAGTATTATGAAATACGTTTAATTACTTTGCTTAACCCGAATTGTGTCAACAGCGGGACCGGCAATCGGGAGGCAGCAGGCCGGTGGGAGGAGCTGTGGGGGTTGGCCAGGATGCCGGTGAGACGAAGGACGGCATGATATAGCAGCAGTCATATTGGTTAGGACATCAGTGACCTAGGGAAAAAGGCGTAGGGCAGGCGTTCCCTCCGTGCCCTCTTGATCTAATGTCCTAACCTAAGTGCATACTGCTATATAGGGTTTCTCATATTAGTGAGGTACTGAGAAACCCGGTTTCTTTAAGAAACCGGGTTTCTGGGCCATAGAGTAGAGTGCGTTCCGCCTAAGCGGAACGCACCCTACCTATTTTGGCGGTTAAATATTACCGCCCCGCCGCAAAAGCGATCGCAACTTCTGCAGCGGATTTTGACTGTTTCGCGGCTTCAACTCCCGCAAACGCCGGCGCAAAGGCTCGTGATTCACCGGCTCCCCCGCATACCGCCAGCGCACATAAGCTTCAGAAATCTCATCAATCACCGCAGCAGTTGCCGGTGGGGCGTGCCGGTGCGACTCCCGGGCGTACTCCAAAGGCGTCTGCGCCGGGTGCTTGCGCAACCCCTGAGCTGCCAAAACCCCCAGCATTTGCTGGTAAACACCCTCCATTGCCGGCAGCTTACCCAGCCACCGCCGGTAGCGCCAAACCCGCCACTGATTCCAGCCCAGCCAGCCCAGAAAGCCCAGACAAATCGCCAGAATCAAGCCGGTGAAAAGCCCCAGCCACCCCCGGAACAGCAAATTCCAAAACCAGGCAAAAACCCCCAAAACAAACGAAGCGATCGCACCAAACACCGTATTAAACAAACCCGAAACCGGCGAAGGCAGCCAGCCCGCCACCCACCGCCAAAACTGCCGCACCACACTAAACGGCTCGTAATCCTCAAGCGACGGCGGAACCACATCATGTCCCGGAATCGGGTCAAAAGCAAACCAGCCGTGACCCGGGAAATACACCTCCGCCATCGCATAAGCATCCGTATTGCGGACAATATAGTAGCCGGTGAACGGATTGAACTGTCCCGGACCGTAGCCCACCACCAGCCGCGCCGGAATGCCAATCGAACGCAGCATCACCGTCAGAACAGTAGAGAAGTGGTCGGGATAGCCCCCTTTATATTTAAACAGAAAAGCTTCCACCAAATCTTCCTTTTCCCCCAAAAATGGAATCTCTTCCACTGTGTAGTGCTGCTTCAGATATTGAGCCAGATAGAGAGCCTTTTCGTAGGCAGACGTAAGCTCTTTTTGCGGCGTTTTCGCCACCTGTTGCTTAGCGTAATTTGCTAAAATTTGCTCAGTGAGCTGCCGCACTTTCTCAGCAGTCTTCGGGGGAACTTGCAAATAGTGCTGCTGGATTTCCTTGTAATTGCGGACAGTCTTGGGAGACCCCGGCGGCGCTTGGCCCAAGACAGAGCGGTTGCGGTAGGGAACCTGAGAAACCACCGTGTAGGTGATCCCCTCCGCCAGACCCACCGGCGCTCGCAAACCACCCTCCGCATCCACCGCTATTTTCGGCGTCGGGAAGT
>CAZJNL010001243.1:0-2018 GCA_964546515.1 uncultured Oscillatoria sp. | reverse complement strand
TGAGAATTAGGCTGCGAATGTTGGAGAGGGTGAGGGCAATCACAATCAGCCCCTCAATCAGCACAGAAGTTAGCGCTACGCGCCAGCTGATTCCCAGCCCTTGCACGACAGAGACAGCAAAGAAGGCGTTCAGCCCCATTCCGGGGGCGAGGGCGAAGGGGTAGTTGGCGAGCAAGCCCATGACTAGGGTGGCGATGGCCGAGGAGATCGCAGTGGCGAACACCAACTCATCAGACAGATCGCCGGGGTTTTCCAGAAAAATGGCGCTTGACAAAATCGCCGGGTTCACCGCCAGAATGTAAGCCATTGTCATAAACGTCGTCACCCCAGCGAGCACCTCCGTGCGGAAGTCGGTTTGGAGTTCGGCAAATTTGAAAAATCTGGCAATGGCTGCTATTGCGCGGGCGGCGGGCGGCTCACCGGCGGGTTCGGGTGTGGGATTGGGTGGGGACTGACTCATTGGTTTGACTGTTTGTCGTTTAGGCTGGCACACTGCCAGAGTGGGGCTTGTGGGAGCTACGTTTGCCACTTTTGCCACACAATTATCTTTTGTGCCGGGATCTAGCTGGCAGCCGGCAGGCAGCCGGTGAGCGGATGCCCGCGCGTTTTGGAGCGTCGGTCGCGGCTGCAAATATTTTACTAAGTGTGCCGGCCAAAATAAACTGCTCGTTAAGAAACAGCATCAAGAAACATCAAGAAACCTGGTTTCTTTAAGAAACCAGGTTTCTGGCATCCGCCCAAATAACCCATGTTTCTGGCACCCCTGTGTTATGCTGAAGTATGTGCGCCCACTTAGCAGTGAAGTATTAAGCCTTAACGATTAACAAGATGAATCCAAAATTCCAGTACTCGGAAAGTGAGGGATTCCGAAAAAGCCAAAAGCAAAAATTGCTGGAACAGCTCTCTAACCGGCCTGTTCCCTGGTTTGGGTTGGGGATGGCGGGGGTGTTTATTCTGGCAGCTGTCCTGCGGTTTTGGGGGCTGAGCCGGTTTAACACTCTGGTTTTTGATGAGGTTTACTATGCTAAATTTGGGATGGATTATTTAGAGAGCGTGTCTTTTTTTGACGCCCATCCGCCTTTGGGCAAATACGCCATCGCTCTGGGGATATGGATTGGCGAGAGGCTGCCTTTCGCAGGGGGGATACGGAATGGGTTAACCGGCACACTGCTGTCTCCGTTCAGTTACCGCTGGCTGAATGCTTTGACGGGATCTTTGATTCCGGTAATCGCTGCCGGTATTGCCTACCAGCTGAGTCACCGGCGCAGCTTGGCGCTGATAGCAGGTTTGTTTACTGCCGCTGACGGGTTGCTTCTGGTGGAGTCGCGCTACGCTCTGATTAATATTTATCTGGTTTTTTTCGGGCTGTTGGGTCAGTGGCTGTTCCTGATAGCGCTGGAGAAGCGGGGAAGAAGGCGCACTTTTTGGCTGGCTGCTGCGGGCGTGTGTTTGGGAGCGTCGGTTGCGGTAAAGTGGAATGGTTTGGGTTTTCTGGTGGGGGTATATCTGGTTTGGCTGGCAGCGCGGGCGCAATCGCTTTTAGATTTTATCTCGGTGAGTTTAAACTTGCCAATCCAAAATCCAAAATCCAAAATCCAAAATCCAAAATCGCCCCTCAGGCAAAACCTGACGCAACTGAATTTTCTGCCAGTGCTGCTGTGTTTGGGGGTGCTGCCTGCTGCTGTGTATAGTTTGGCTTGGATTCCCCACTTGCAGCTCGACCCAAAGTCGGGATTCTGGGAAGTGCACGAGCAAATCCTGCAGTTCCACAGAGCGATGAAGAATGGCGAGCAGGTGCATCCTTACTGCTCGGCTTGGTACAGCTGGCCGGTGATGCTTCGACCGATGGTGTATGTGTACGAGAAGGCTCGCAACACAGTGGAGGCGGTTCCCGCTTACCCACCTTTACCGGAGGGTGCGGGTAAGGTGATTTACGATGTTCACGCAATGGGAAATCCCGTGCTGTGGTGGCTGTCTAGCGCTGCTATGTTGCTGCTGTTTTTTATGCTGGCTCACCG
>CAZJNL010001242.1:0-2019 GCA_964546515.1 uncultured Oscillatoria sp. | reverse complement strand
CCCGCAGGGTAGAGCGCCAAGGAAAGAAAAGAGAGATAATTTCACAAATCATTTATAACTGCTACATTTAGAACTGCTATATTGGCAGTAAGCGCTAAAAACAGGAGGGGGTTGATGAGTCGCATTAAACTGTGGCCAGTCCTAACCTTGGGAATGCTGCTGGGGAGTGCCGGCGGTGCCGGTGCACTTCCGGGGCAAACGGCGGATGAGGTGGCGTCTTGGATTCAAGCTCACCCCACTCTGCAACCGGCTGTTAACGAGACGCTGACGGTGCGCAAAAGCGACACAGCAGCGCAGCGATTTCTGTTTGAAGCTTCCGTGCTGCCAGCAGGCAAGCTTGCCGGCACAGCCAATCCGGGCTTTATTCGCACAGAGCGCCTGGAGCTGTTTGATATAATTAATGGCGTCAGCGCCGAGCGCCTGGTAGAATCCCTGCGCGTCATCTATGGGGTGGGTGTCTATCAAGACTACCAGCGGGGGAGGGTGATATACTCCTATCCCAGTGTAGCGGAAGTGGCGGGATCTGGCAGTGAAAACGCGCCGCTTTTGCAAGCGCGAAAGGGCGAGCTGCGTGCCGGTGAGCGCTACGCTTACTGGATAGAAGTCCTGCAACCGCCGGGGGGTAATGCCGTCACCGGTCAGCTGGTAATCCTGCTCAAAAGCGACTTAGACGATCTGGAAGCTTATCTGCGCTCTCGCTAGCAGCTCAAACCATCCTGTTTGCAGTCAGGACTTCAGATCCTCTCCCTTGCGGCAAAATGCGGGTTTATCAATCTTATCCTAAACCCAGATACATTCCTCTTGAACCCGCCCCGACAGCAAACCTTGGGAGCGCCCCTGATGACTGCTTGCCCTCAGTGCTGTTCCCGCACATTCACCGGCGCTTCTCGCTTAGCGAAGAATTCAAAACTCTCCCGCAGTGAGTCGAGAGTTATTTGACCTTGCAAAGTTTCTCCCTCCATTTTACCTTCAATCTTCACCGGCTGGCGCGAGTCAGCAGCGGCTGCATTGACTGGTTCCGGGCAGAGGGTGCTAGCAACTGAACCGGCTAAGGTCAAATTTTCTTTGTCCCACCGGCCCGAAAGTGCCGGTTTCTCCTCAACCTTTACACCTGAGTCAGCGCTGCGGTTTGCCGGCTGCAAGGAGCCATTTAAATATACGCCCGATTGCAGAATCGTTAACACCAGCGCCTCAGACTGGTTACATCCTGGCAAGTTTTGTGTGTCAATGAGATAGCGACCGGCTATGGGGGGAGGAGCCTTAAGATTAGCCTCCCCGTAGGCGGTTACTGCCTTAAACAGAAGCACTACCGAACCGATGGCTATGCCATAAAATCCTAAGGACTTGATGTTGAAATGACTCATTTTGTAAGTTCTAATGAATAAAGAATAATGACTGATTGTTTCCTGCCGGTTGCTGGTTGCTGCCCGGTTCAATACCGGCGTCCGAATTCATCTGATAATTCCTCCCTGCGCCACTCCCTGTTATCATAACACCAATAGGTGTCAAAAGTGTCAAAATTGGGGATCTTGACAGTAAGCGCCCCTACCGCACGAATTTTGAGAACCACTGGTTATTAAAACTAATTCCGGCATACTAGACATTATTTGCTGGCTGCCGGCTGCTGTGCGGCACGCGCAGCGCCCCCGCAGGAGCGGGAGGGAAGTGAGGTGAGGGGTAAATTGGGAGTGCCGGCGGCAAATCAGCAGGGAGGAGTGGCTTTCAATCCCGTCGCCAGGATTCAGCTGACACAAACATTTCTCCCTCCGCCGCTCGCTGAATTTAGAATAACACCAATGGATGTCAAAAGTGTCAAAATTGGGGCTCCGACACTTAGCGCCCCTACCGCAGGAATTTTGAGACCAATTGGTCTCAAAACTACTTCCGGCAGACTAGAGATTATTTGCTGGCTGCCGGCTGCTGTGCGAGGACGGAGGCGAGGTGAGGGGTAAACTGGGAGTGCCGGCGGCAAATCAGCAGGGAGGAGTGGCACTCAATGGCAAGCTCATCGGTGTACCG
>CAZJNL010001241.1:0-2020 GCA_964546515.1 uncultured Oscillatoria sp. | reverse complement strand
TGATGGCGCTGCGAGAGTTTGAGTCCGGGAGCGGGCAGATAAAAGCCTTGCTGACAGCCATGCAAGCGGGGCAAGCTTTGCTGGAACTGCAGCTAGAGGGTTCCCCACTTCTGGAATATCCCGCCACCAGTCCGCTGCTCGCCTTGCAGGTGATTCTCAACGATATCCGAGAGCGAAATCAATTCACCGGCCATCAGGGCCCAGTAGAGAGTGTCTGCTTCAGCCCCGACGGGCGCAATCTGGCGACCTGCTCCCATGACGGCACCGCTCGGCTGTGGGACTTGTCGGGAAATTCGATTACCCTCAACGGACATAAGGACTGGGTGACGAGTGTCAGCTTTAGCCCCAATGGCAAGTTTCTCGCCACCGGCTCCTATGACGGCACCGTGCGGCTGTGGGACTTGTCGGGGAACCCGCTGGCCATCAGAGAGCATCCGGAGCCCATCACCAGTCTGTGCTTCTGCCGCGACGGGCGTTTCCTGGCCATCGGCTTCGATGACGGCACGGCACGGCTGTGGAACTTGTCCGGGAAGCAGATAACCGTCAAAGGACATCAGGATACCCTCTGGAGTGTCTGCATCAGCCCCAACCGGCGCTTTCTGGCCACCGGCTCGGCTGACCGCACCGTGCGTCTGTGGGACTTGTCGGGGAACCTGATAATCGAATTAAAAGGACATCAGGACGAGGTGTGGAGTGTCTGCATAAGCCCCGACAGCCAGTTTGTCGCCAGCGCCTCATCCGACCGCACCGTGCGCGTCTGGGACTTGTCGGGGAACCCGATCGCTGAATTAAAAGGACATCAGGGGCCGGTATGGAGTGTGTGCTTCAGTCCCGATGGGCGCTTTCTGGCCACCGGCTCCCGCGACCGCACCGCACAGCTGTGGAAGTTGCCTCCCCTCAATAAAGGGGGGCAAGGGGGGAACGCTTCCGGGAACCAGATGACGACGATCCTCACAGGACATCAGGACGCGGTAACGAGTGTCTGCTTCAGCCCCGATGGGCGCTTCTTGGCCACCAGCTCCCTTGACCGCACGGCACGGCTGTGGGACTTGTCGGCGAACCAGATTATCCTCAGAGGACATCGGGGCCCGGTAGAAAGTGTGTGTTTCAGCCCCGACAGCCAGTCAATCGCCACTGCCTCCGACGATCGCTCCCTCCGCCTGTGGGACTTGTCGGGGAAGCAGATTGCCGCATTCAGAGCGCATCAGGGGCCGGTAGAGAGTGTCTGCTTCAGCCCCGACGGGCGCTTTTTGGCCACCGGCTCGGATGACCGCACGGCAAAGCTGTGGGACTTGTCGGGAAAGCAGATAGCGGAATTCACCGGACATCAGGACTGGGTGAAGAGTGTTTGCTTCAGCGGCGACGGGCGCTTTTTGGCCACCGGCTCCCATGACTGCACGGCACGGCTGTGGGACTTGTCGGGGAAGCAGATTGCGGAGTTCACCGGACATCAGGACTGGGTGAAGAGTGTCTGCATCAGCCCCGACGGGAGTTTCTTGGCCACTGTCTCCGATGACGGCACTTTGCGGCTGTGGGAGCTGTCGGGGAGCCCAATCGCCGTATTCCAAGGACATCAGGGGCCGGTGAAGAGTGTGTGTGTCAGCCCTGATAGCAAGTTGATCGCCACTGGTTCAGATGACCGCACTGCAAAGCTGTGGAGTTTGTCGGGGAGCTCGATTACCCTCAAAGGGCATCAGGGTGCGGTGGAGAGTGTCTGCATCAGCCCCGAAGGGCGTTTTGTGGCCACCGGCTCAGCTGACCGCACCGTCCGTGTGTGGGACTTGTCGGGGAATCTGATAGCGGAATTCAGGGGACATCAGGGGCCGGTGGAGAGTGTCTGTTTCAGCCCCGACGGGCGCTTTTTGGCCACCGGCTCCCCTGACGGGACTGCGCGGCTTTGGCGTGCGGAAACTTTGGATGAATTGCTAAAAAGGGGTTGTGAGTGGCTGAAAGATTACTTTGTAATCCATCCGGAAGTGCTGGAAAAATTGCGGGTTTGCCGGTGATGGGGGGTGTGGGA
>CAZJNL010001240.1:0-2025 GCA_964546515.1 uncultured Oscillatoria sp. | reverse complement strand
CTGTCACAATTCAAAGAGAAACGCTCTAGAGATTTTCGCTGGAATCAGGTAGAATATGAGAGAGATTTTGGAGATGCCTGTGGGAGCGGGTAAATTTCCAAAATTGACAGGCCACCGGCAGCCCCACGCCTTGCGGGCTGGAGTCACAGTTCAATTGTCTCAGTGTAAAGATCGATTCCCCCGTCGTTGAAAAATTTTCTAATATCAGGACTCTGAGCTAGGAATTCTAGCACGGGCTGAATGCAGGCGATGTGTTCCTTCAAATCAGCCACTAATAAAGGGCATTTGTTCTTGCCCAGATGCGCCATCCAGAACTTGACTTTCCCCTCCCTGTCAAAGCGAGGCCAAAGCGGATAAATCCGGCAATCAATAGGGGTGTAACCGCCATCGCAAGTGGCGGTATCATTTGCCCTGCAGCGATAAAGTTTCCCGCCCTCTTTATCATCGGCGACAAACTCCAGGTGAGCGTAAGCGGAGGGGGGCAAACCGTCAAGTTCTCCTGGCGCTATCATTAACCCAGAGCCGCTACTAGCAACCTTTTTACAGCACAGCCAACCGCAGCCCGCTGTAGCGCAACTAGGAATCTTCCCCTTGAGATCGGGCGCTAACTCATCCATCAAAATTGGCTCTCCATTAAACTACTTGCTCCACTGGCAGCCTGGAAGCTATTTTATAGCGTTTCTCATATCAGTGCGGTACATTTTTGGCTCTCCCCCCTCCACCGGGACTCCCTCCCGCGCTGCGAAGCGCGTTCATCATCTGGGGCGTCCTTAGAACATCCTAAACTTCGCAGAGATATCTTGGGTGAACCCGCCCCTACAGTAAACTGCCTCGCTTTCGACCGGCATCCATTTGGCAACCCGCTCGATCAATCCATCAAACTGAGAGCCGCTCTATCTATCCAGACTTGGTATCATTCCGGCGTTTTATCCGTGGCGATAATGTGCAAATCAATGTGTTTGACTAATCCCATCAGCTGTTGGGCGAGGGAACCGCGCAGCAGCAACTCCCAGCGAGACCGGCGAGTTTCGCCCAGCACGATATTAGTAATCCCATATTTTTGTGCCACTTCAGCAATCCCCTTAGAAACATTGTAGCTGGTAACGCGCAGAAATTCCCCGCCAAATTCTTTACAAAGCTTCTCACAGGTTTCAACGTGAAGGCTCTCCGCCTTGGAGAGGAAGCGGTCGGGATTGTCCACGAACACCGCATACAGCTTGGCATTCATATAATTAGCAATCCGGGCACCCCGGCGCAGCAACTGCACCGAATTGGGGTAAGTTGAAATACAAACCAAAACCCGTTCTTGGATATTGCAGAACTGACCGGCTGGGGTGGAAGCCTTAGCATCCTCTTCGATACTGTCTGCCAGCTCGCGCAGCGCCAACTCCCGCAGCGCAATCAGGTTGCGGCGCTGGAAAAAATTCGCCAAAGATTGCTCAATTTTTTCTGGCGCGTAGATTTTGCCTTCCTGCAGCCGTTCTTCCAGGGTTTCCGGCGTCACGTCAACCAGCACCACCTCATCAGCTTCTTCCAGCAGCCGGTCGGGGATGCGCTCTCGCACCACTACGCCGGTAATCCGGGCTACCAAGTCATTGAGACTTTCCAAATGCTGAATATTAACTGTAGAATAAACGTCAACACCGGCAGCCAAAATAACTTCCACATCTTGGTAGCGCTTTTCCCGTGGGGAACCGGGGACGTTGGTGTGCGCCAGCTCGTCCACCAAAACCAGCTTGGGCGCTCGCTCCAAAATTGCATCCGCATCCATTTCAGTAAGCGTCATCCCCCCTCGGATTATTTGCTGGCGCTTGACAATTTCCAGACCTGAAGCTTGTTCAGCTGTTTCCCGCCGCCCGTGAGTTTCCAGCAGCCCGATGACGACATCAATTCCTTCCTCTTTAAGTTGGTGAGCTTCTTCGAGCATGCGGTAAGTTTTGCCGACGCCGGGAGCCATGCCAATAAAGATTTTGTGCTTGCCCCGCCGGCTGCGGCTCTTGGGTGCCGGTGAATACAGCTGATCGG
>CAZJNL010001239.1:0-2032 GCA_964546515.1 uncultured Oscillatoria sp. | reverse complement strand
GTGGCGGTGGCGGTGGCGGTGGCGGTGGCGGTGGCGGTGGCGGTGGCGGTGGCGGGGGCGGTGGCGGGGGCGAGGGGGGAGGCGGGGAGTCGGTTTGCTTTGCCTTTTTCGCCCGCACCTCTGGGACCGGGATCTTGGGGGCGGGCGCAATTGGCCCCTCCCCTACCTCGGCTGCCGCACTGGCCTTAATCCGGGTGCGGCGCGGATCGCCGTACTTTTTTTTAAGCGAGCGCAAGTCTTTTTTCAAAGCCTTGAGCAGTTCCCGCCGGTCGGAAAGCAGCCGCTCGAGATCCTGCCGGTGGCCAGTCAGCTCATCCCGCTCTGTCTGCAAATTCTGCTTTTCCAGCGCCGTGAGGCGGCGCAGCGGCATCGCCAAAATCGCCTCCGCTTGCCGGTCGCTCAAAGAAAGCCGGCTCTCCAGCGCCGTCTTGGCGCTGCTGCCGTCCGCCGCATTCCGGAGAATCTCAATCACAGCGTCCAGGTTGCCCAAAGCGCTCAGCAAACCCTCGACAATGTGAAGCCGGTTTTCAGTCTGATTTAACTCGTGAGTGTACCGTCGGGTCAGCGTCTGCTCGCGGAAGCTCAAAAACTGCTGCAACAGCTCCCGCAGCGTCATCTGGCGCGGCTGGTTGTTCACCAGCGCCAGCAGAATCGCCCCAAAAGAGGTTTGCAGCGCCGTTTGCTGGTAGAGCTGCTGCAGTACGCCTGCTGGATCTGTCTCCCGTTTCAGCTCAATCACCACGCGCATTCCTTCGCGGTCGCTCTCGTCCCGAATGTCCGCAATGCCCTCAATCCGCCCCTGGTTGACCAACTCCGCCATCTTTTCAATCCAAGCCGCCTTGTTGACCTGATAGGGGAGTTCCGTCACCACAATGGCGATACGCCGGTGACGCCCTTTCCCGACTTGGACTTCCTCAAGCTTGGTGATGCCCCGCACCGGTATACTGCCGCGACCGGTCGTGTAAGCGACGCGAATCCCCTCCGGATCGACAATTTCGCCGCCGGTGGGGAAATCCGGGCCCGGAATCAGCTCGAACAGCTTCTCGTCCGGCAAGTCGGGGTGGTCAGTAAGAGCGATTAAGCCATCGACAATTTCGCCCAGGTTGTGGGGGGGGACATTGGTCGCCATCCCCACCGCAATCCCAGAGCTGCCATTGAGCAGCAGCACCGGCAGTTCCGCCGGCAGTACCACCGGCTCCTGCTGGGAGTTGTCGAAATTGGCGGTGAAGTCAACTGTCGCTGACTCAATTTCACTGAGCAGCGCCTCATGGCCAATCGGTGCCAAGCGAGTTTCCGTGTAGCGCATGGCTGCCGGCGGGTCATTGTCCACGGAACCGAAGTTGCCGTGACCCGCCAGCAGGGGATAGCGGCTGGAGAAGTCCTGCACCATGCGCACCATCGCGTCATAAACCGCTTGGTCGCCGTGGGGGTGGTATTTTCCCAGCACGTCCCCCACCACGCGGGCGCACTTGCGGTAGGGCCGGTCTGGCGTCAGGCCCAGTTCGTGCATTGCGTACAGAATGCGCCGGTGGACGGGTTTCAAGCCATCGCGGACGTCTGGCAACGCCCGCCCGACGATCACACTCATGGCATATTCAAGATAGGACTGTTGCATCTCTGTGTGCAGGGCGGTGCCGATCACCTGACCTGTCGAGAGCAAGTTCAACTGTTTGGCCATGAGTTCCGTTCCTTTATTCCCAACTTCTTACAGTGTCCTGCATTTTTGGGCAATGATGCGTAGGATAGCAAGTAGCACTCGTAAGGATAGTTTTCATTTTTCACAGCAAGTCGGTGAACTCAATTAAACCTAACCTCTCCCCCCCCCATCCCTCTGCTGCCTCGTGAGCGCAGGGGGGGAACCCCGCCCCTACTCCCCCTTCCCTACAAGGGAAGGGGGTAAGGGGGTTAGGTTTATTTATGTCCATCTACTCAGTCTCTCAAACCGCAAGTCTGACTATGAGTGCATCCTGCGAAGCAAGCGAAAAGGAAAGCGCCATGAGAACCGTTCTGATTGTCGAGGACGATTTGGTCA
>CAZJNL010001238.1:0-2034 GCA_964546515.1 uncultured Oscillatoria sp. | reverse complement strand
TAGGGATGAGGGGTTAGGGGTTAGGGGAAGAAGTTTTAGGTTTCAAGTCTACCACCTACCACCTACCACTTAATACCTAACACCTACCACCTAATACCTAACACCTAACACCTAACACCTACCACCTAACACCTAACACCTAACGTTTTTTGGATTGATACCAGCGAATAAACAGCTTTTCCAGCTCAATCCAAACAAACATCAAAGCGCTGAAGCCCAGACAGAGAGCGAGTTCCTCGGGATCCAGCCAGTGAGTTCCAAAGAAAGCTCGCAGGGGCGGAACATAAACCAGCATCAGCTGCAAAATAGTGGTGACAATCACCGCTCCCCAAACAAATATATTAGAGAACGGATTCATTTCTATTGTCAGCTGAGTGTTGGAGCGAATGGCGAGCGCGTGACCCATCTGCGCCAGACAGAGGGTTGTGAACACCATCGTCTTCCAGCGGTCTGTATCGAGATTTGGCCCGACCTGCTGGTGAGCGTGGGCGTAAGCCCATTCCATCAGGACAATCGTCAGAACGGCAAAAATAATGCCAATCCGAATCATGTAAGAGCCCAGCCCCCGGGCGAAAATACTCTCTTTAGGATCGTGGGGCGGACGCCGCATCACATTCGGTTCCGCCGGCTCGACTGCCAAAGCCAAAGCCGGCACGCCATCGGTGACTAAGTTCATCCAAAGAATTTGCAAGGGGCTGAGGGGAACACCTCCCAGTCCGAGAATGGGAGCCGCCGCAATTGTCAGCACCTCTCCAATGTTACTGCCGAGAATATATTTAATAAACCGCCGAATATTGGTGTAAACTGTTCGCCCTTCCTCGGTGGCGGCGACAATGGTGGCGAAGTTGTCATCGAGCAGCACCATGTCGCTGGCTTCTTTGCTGACGTCAGTGCCGGTGATGCCCATTGCAATCCCGATGTCTGCCTGCTTGAGGGCAGGGGCGTCGTTGACGCCATCGCCGGTCATGGCCACAAATTGACCCTTGCTCTGCAAAGCTTGCACAATCCGCAGTTTGTGTTCTGGGGCGACGCGGGCGTAAACGCTGACTTGTCCGACCTCTTTCTCCAAGTCTTCCTGGCTGAGCTTTTCTAATTGCTGGCCGGTGAGGACGCGATCTCCCGGTTGGGCGATGCCCAGATCCTGGGCGATGGCGGTAGCTGTCAGTTGGTGATCGCCTGTAATCATAATGGGGCGAATGCCGGCCAGCCGGCACTTGGCCACGGCTTCCCGCACTTCCGGACGGGGGGCGTCCAGCATCCCCACTAATCCCAGCCACACCAAGTCGCGCTCGCTGGTTTCCTCGGAGCCTTCTGGGGGTAAACTGTCCCAAGACTTGCAGGCAAAGCCCAGCACCCGCAGCCCCCGAGCCGCCATCTGGTTATTTTGTTCCAGGATGCGATCTCTTTGCTCATTTGTTAGCGGCTCTACCCGCCCCTCAACCTGAATGTGAGTGCAGCGCTCTAAGGTTAATTCTGGGGAGCCTTTGGTGAACATGACATAAGGCGCACCGGCACTGTTTCCGGCTGATTGCTCGCTGCTGTCAGCCGCCAGCGACAAACTTTGAAAAATTCCCGAATTTTGACAGATGGCGCTCATGCGCTTGCGTTCCGAGGAAAACGGGAACTCCGCCACGCGGGGCATTTTGCCAGCCCACTCTTCTGTGTAGATGCCTGCTTTACCGGCGAGGGAGAGCAGCGCCCCTTCGGTTGGGTCGCCCAGAATGCTCCACTGACTGTTTTCGGAGCGCAAAATTGCGTCATTGCAGAGGACGCAAGCCGCCAGGAGGGCTTGCAGTTCGGGATCTCCCTCGGCACTGAGCTGCCGGTCTTCAGTTTTGAATTCGCCGATGGGGGCGTAACCTTCCCCTGTGACTGTCAAGCTGTCGCTGGCTGTTTCAACCTTTTGCACCACCATTTTGTTTTGGGTGAGGGTGCCGGTTTTATCCGAGCAGATGGTGGTGACGGAACCGAGGGTTTCCACTGCCGGCAGTTTGCGAATCAGGGCGTTGCGTTTCACCATCCGCTGGGTGCCCA
>CAZJNL010001237.1:0-2035 GCA_964546515.1 uncultured Oscillatoria sp. | reverse complement strand
AGCGTTCGCAGTAAAACGCTTCACCCAGCTTTCTCCCTGACGGGAAAGACGAGTCGCGCATACCACATCGTACCCCTCGCGCCACTTAGCCACGAGTTCCTCAATTAATTCTGGCGGATCTTGCAGGTCGGCGTCAATAGGCACCACGGCTTTTCCGCTAGTATAATCAATTCCGGCTGTCAGCGCAACTTCCTTGCCGAAGTTCCGGGACAAGCCAACTACCTTAATAGCAGGGTTGCGCCGGTGATGCTCCACCAAACGCCCCAGCGTGTTATCTTTACTCCCATCATTCACGCAGACAATTTCACAGGTCATGTTGAGCCGGTTGAGGACTGACTCCAATCGCTCAAACAGGCAGTCAATATTGAGCTCTTCATTGTAAAGGGGGATGACCACTGAGAGTTCTACGTCATTTCCACCGGCAGGCATGGGAAAAGTCCTCGCTTACGCTGGGCACGAATATCGAGAAGGTCAGGGGGTAAGAGAAATCAGCTTATCTGTGTGAGCCTCAAATATCGCTGTCTTATATTATAGCTTCCAGATTGGCTCCCTTAGCAAGACCTGAATTATGAAGATTCTGTAAAGATCGAGACAGATTCTAAGAAGATTTTGTATCCTCAAGCCAAATCCCGCAGATTGCCATGACTACAATTGTACGGGGTGCTAGACTTTTTCTGAGAACTCTTACTCTCCCCCTCTCCGACGGAAGTAGGGTGCGTTCCCTCCTAGAGGGAACGCACCCTACAAGCTACAAGCGCCCACGCGGATAGAGGAAGGTGGGGGAATAGGGGGTGTGAGGGGAGAAACATCTGCAGCAACGAGAATTATTCCAACGGATGTGAGATGACGGCTCAACCTGTCCCGCAAGACTACAAACGTCTCAGTCAAACCCTACCCGCTCTCAAAGGTTTGGCTATCTTCCTAGTGGTTGTTTACCATCTCTGGGGATATAGCAAAGGCTATCACCTAGCCTCTGAAATCGCATTATCATCTTTTCGTTCAGGTGTCAAGGGATTTTTTGAAGTAATCCTGAATATTTTTTGCCTCCTGGGAGAGCAGGGGGTTGCTATTTTCATAATTGCCAGCGGTTTTGGGCTGGCGTCATCCTGGTGGCGCACAACTTCAAATGCCGGCAAAGATTCTCGCCCCTTTGAAGTCATAGGGTTCTGGCGGCGCAGACTGTTGCGGCTGTTTCCCCTGTACTGGGTGGCGCACGGGTTAGCATTGCTGCTGGCGTGGGTGCAGCCGGCTTGGGTGCCGTTTGGGCGAGATGTTCTCAATCGAGGTGCAATTGACGCAACCGCCGCCACTTTTGCCAGCCTCACCACCCTGCGCAACGTTATCCCAGACGACTATTTTTTTCTCAACGCCGCTTGGTGGTATGTTGGTTTGGCAGTCCAGCTGTACCTGATATTTCCGCTGCTGGTGCCGGTGGGGAAACGTTGGGGATGGCCGGTTTTACTCCTCGGCTCACTTTTAATCGAGGTGGTTTACCGGCAGATAATTGTGGCGCTTCCCCTCAACGAAATGGCCACAGATGTATTGCTGCGAGGTGCCCTGTTCCCATCGCGGTTGTTTGAATTTGCCTTCGGCATCTTCCTGGCGGTTGCAATGCTTGAACCGGCACCCCCAAAGCAGGGGCGCACTTTCAGTGGCGTCAGCCGGTTTTGCCAAAAGTTATTGCTAGAAAAACAGGGGCTGTGGCTGAGTGCCCTGCTCTATGCTGCCGGTCTAGTATTCGACTGGGCTTCAGATGCCGGCTGGCATACTTTCAGAATTCCATCGGACGCCCTCGCAGGCGTAGGGGAATTTTGCCTATTTTTTCAGCTTCTTAATCTAATCGAGCCGGTTTTACCAAGCTTATCTCTCCTGGGCGACTATTCCTACGGCATCTATCTCACCCACATGAATTTCATGGTCGGTCTTTGGGCTTTATTGACCCCAATCCTGTCCAATTACTGGCTGCGATTGGGTTTAGTGGCAGCAATTGCCTGCACCTTGGGAGGGGTGTTTGAACTCGCTTACCAGTGGGGAC
>CAZJNL010001236.1:0-2036 GCA_964546515.1 uncultured Oscillatoria sp. | reverse complement strand
GGGATATTGTGCCGCTGCTGCTGGCCTGGATGAGTGGAGCGCCCTATGCTTTTGTGGGAACGGCGAAATCGGAATACTATCTGCGGGATGAAAGCGGCCCGCTAAAGCGCTTCTCGCGGTTGGAGCGTCGCGAGAGCCAATCGGAATGCGTTTATCTCCCCTGGGAGCGGTGGCTGATGCGCCGGCGCCGGTGTAAAGCAGTCTTTCCCAGAGACTCGCTGACATCAGACATCTTGCGCAGGTTTTCCATTCCAGCCTTCGATCTGGGCAACCCGATGATGGACGACCTGGAAACGGAAAACCCGCCGGCGATTTTCTACGATCCAGATGCTGAAATCAACGAAATCAAGCGCTCCCTGATTGTCGCCCTCCTCCCCGGTTCCAGAGCACCTGAAGCTTACGCCAACTGGCAGCAAATTATGAAAGCTGTGACTGGCATGTGCGAAACCTTTTACGAGCGCGAGCCGGTGTTTCTGGCGGCGATCGCGCCGGGGTTAAGTCTAGAACGCTTGTGCGAAAAGCTGGAAGTGGATGGCTGGCGACAGAAGGGGCGCAAAAGCGCAGCGCCGGCGTCCCACCTGTCGGCGATCAAGCTCAAGGAGAAAACTCTGCCGCTGATTGGCGACAGTTCCGCTTTGACATTCAGTCTGGGAAATGCCACCTTAATCCTCAGCCAGCAAACTTTTGTGGACTGCCTGCAGCTGGCCGACCTGGCCATTGCAATGGCCGGCACCGCCACCGAACAGTTTGTCGGTTTGGGAAAGCCGGCAATCGCCATTCCAGGCGCGGGTCCCCAGTTCACCCCCGCCTTTGCCGAGGCGCAAAGCCGCCTGCTGGGGCCATCCTTGATTTTGGTACAGCAACCGGCAGAGGTTGCCGGTGTTGTGCGGCGGCTGCTGCGCGATCCAGACTGGCTGCAGCTAATTGCTGAAAATGGCCAGAGGCGGATGGGCGAACCCGGAGCCGCACGCCGCATTGCCGCCTGTTTGAAGGAGCGATTGCTAATTGCTAATTGATAATTTTCCTCGTTCCCAGGGCAGGCACGGGGGCCTGCCCCTACAGCCTGGGAATGCCCTATGCCCTATGCCCTATGCGCCAAACTTGACCAACACTCCCGGTTCTCGCTGCACCGGCACGATGTCGAGAATATCGGTTTGAACGCAATATTTCAGGTCTTCGTGGCAGTCGAGGCGCAGCAAGCGCTGACCGTGACTGGCGTGGTGCATGAGTTCCAGCAGCCGGTCTTGCCACTGGCGGTAAAGCGCCACCGCAGCGATCACTTCATCATTGCCGGCGAGTTGTTCCAAACCGGCACCGCTAGCGCTCAGGAGGCTGTCCGCGATCGCACCGGCACAGGCGGTATCTTCCAGAGAGAAGCTGCCTTCCCAACCGGAACCGACAATCCAAACCGTTTCTGCCTGCAGGGCCAAAACATACTCCACCACCGCCTGCCGGTTGATGAAGGCAGCTGCTAGAACTGCTGCAGCGTCTTGCACTCGCTGCAGGGAACGAGTGCCGTTGGTGGTGCTGATGAACAGCCGGCGTCCTTCCATCAGTTCCGGGGTGCAGTCCAGGGGGGAATTGCCCAGATCGCAGCCAGCCACCTTAGAACCTCCCCGTTCGCCGGCGCGAAGGCGCTTCTCGGCTGGCCACTCTTCGCTGACTTTGATTAATTTATCCATGTCGCTGAAGACTTGCACCGCCTCAGCACCGGCATACAGTGCCGTTGCCATTGTCGTTGTGGCGCGGAGGACATCGACCGCGATCGCGCAGTCCGGCACGCTGCCGGTGGGTGTGGATTCCGGGGTGTGGTAAATAAAGAGCTTCACTGCTGGGGGGTATCTGGTATTGAAACTGCCAAACTATCATTTTATGCGGTTGCGGGCACTAAATAAAAGGCCGGTGCGCATGGCGCATGGGGCACGCTCGCATGGGGCATGGGGCATGGGGCATGGGGCATTGAGGAAAACAATCAATCCAAAATCCCGGCAGGCAAAGACTTACCTACAGACCGGCTGACATCATTGAGAAAAATC
>CAZJNL010001235.1:0-2039 GCA_964546515.1 uncultured Oscillatoria sp. | reverse complement strand
AGGGGCGAAGCATGAGCGCGAGGATATCTGCCATCAGTGAAAGGATAACATAGCTGCTGACGCAGCCGCTTCGCTAACGCTCATGCTTCGCCCTCACGTCTGTGCCACCCACAGACAACCTCCAAAAAACCCGCCCCCACTCCACGAATGCCGGCATCTTGCACCCACCGGCACCACCGTGATAGAATGCCGGCATCCACCGGCATCAACTGGACAGAAACGAGGTAATTGCAGCCATGACTGAACCCAACCCACCTGAAAATCTGGATACCGGCAACGAGCGATCCCTGAGAAAGCTAGCTTGGGCGATTGAAGCGTCTCAAGGTCAGTTTAAACTAATATTGGCTCGCTGCAATTACACCGGCTTGCGCGGGCGACTGGTGCGGCGATTGCAGCAACTGGTGAGGGGCGAAATCCGCATCCTGGAACTGCAGGAATCTGACAAAACGCTCTACGGCAGAATTCAGGCGGAGTTGGGCGCAATTGAGCCGGCTGCGCTGACGGTTTTTGGCTTGGAAGCGGTGGGCGATATCGAGCTGCTGCTGACTTCCGCCAATCAAGTGCGGGAGGAATTTCAGAAACATTTCCATTTTCCGCTGGTGGTGTGGGTAACAGATGAAGTCCTGAAGAAACTGCTGCGCGTTGCGCCGGATTTTGAGAGTTGGGGGATAGCGGTAGAATTTGTCATTGCCGGTGAGGAGGTGGCAAATTTCTTGAGAGAAACAGCTGAGCGATGGTTTGCGAATCCCCTTAGGCTCACCCGAACAGCGGCTTTGGAACTGGAACCGGAACTGAAAGTGGCTCAGAAAGATTTGCTGGGTGGCGGGGAAGGTTTAGATAGCGAGCTGGAAGCGAATTTACAATCTTTGCTGGGGGCGGTGAAATTCATCTATAATGAAAGAGATGCCGCTCTGGAACACTACCAAAAAGCTTTGCAACTCTGGCGGGAAACAGGCAATCTCGACCGGCAGGCAAAACTCGTTAGCGAAATCGCGCTTTGCTATTACCTGAAAGCGGTTCGCAGAGAAATCAACACCTCTCACCGGCAAGGGATTGGGGATTATCTGCGGTCAAGTCTGGAAGTATTTGAGCGGGCGCAGCGTCTGGATTTAGTGGCTATTTCGATTCTGCTAGTTTGCAGGATTCTGCGAGAGTTCGAGGAGTGGGAGGGGTTGCGAGCGCTGGCTGAGAAAGCGCTGCAACTGCATGAAAGGGAAAACATGCCGGTGGAACTGGCTCAGGATTTCGGCTTTCTCGCGGAGGCGGCTCTTGGCGAAAAGCGCTGGGAAGATGCGAGGGAATTGGCTGAGCGGGCGCGGCAAGTTTTGGGACAGGCGGGATACGATTTGGAACAAGCGAAACGCCTGTGCTACGATTTTGGACAGGCGGGACGCATGTCCTACGCCAGTATTTACTATTTTATTCTAGCACGGGCGCAATATAATTTAAACCAATTTGAAGAGGCGATTCGCAACTTAGAAGAGGCGAGGAAAGCCGGCAGTCCCGAATACAACACCCAGTTTTATCTCGATATCCTGAGTCACTTGCAGCGGCTTTACTGTGAGGGCAAGAAATATCTGGAAGCGTTTATAATTAAGCTGGAGCGGCTGTCGGTCGAGCAGCAGTACGGGTTGCGGGCGTTTGTCGGTGCGGGGCCGATACAGCCGCAGCGACAGGCAAAATTTGCCCTGAATCATGTTGTAGAGCGCCGAGTCGCGTCTCTACCTGTTGCGCCTGTACAGGAAAATGTCGCTCCAGAAATTGCGTCTTCTGGGAGGATGCTGGATGGGTCGCGCTTGATTGAAAAAATTGGTCGCCATGACAGCAAGTTAATTGTAATTCACGGGCAGTCTGGGGTGGGGAAAAGTTCCCTGGTGAATGGGGGGCTGGTGCCGGCGCTGAAAAAGAAAGTGATTGGCACTGAGGATGTTTTGCCGGTGCCGGTGCGGGTTTATACGAACTGGGTTGCGGAATTGGGGCGGGCGCTAACAGAGGCGCTGGCGGAAAAAGTGTCAGGTTCGCCAACATTTTCCACAGAA
>CAZJNL010001234.1:0-2042 GCA_964546515.1 uncultured Oscillatoria sp. | reverse complement strand
CGAAGCCCTTCCCGCAGGGTAGGCGGGCTTCGTTTGTTGCAGTGAGTTTCCAATCGCCAGGAACCTGGCTAATCGCCGACGAACTAGCTGTAGGTCTAACCCCCCGTTAATTCGCCAACAGACTCTTTCCAATCGCCAGGAACTAAGCAAACAGGCGTTCCGAGGAAGAACCTGTGAACGAAGAAAAGGGTTAGACCTTTTGCTGGGAAGTAAAAAGGGCGTTAGCGTAAGCGTTGCGGCGCATGCGCTCTTGAGCACGGCGCAAGCGCCTACAGCGCTAGCGGCTGCGCTAACGCCCCTACAAAGTATCCTGTAGGGGCGAAGCATGAGCGCGATAATATTTGCAATCAGTGGAATAATTTTATTCGCTCATGCTTCGCCCAACCCCTAGCGCTACCAGCATAAAAATCCAAAAACCTATCCCCAAAAGGGGCATAGGGTGGGGTAAGACCTCACATCAATTCGCCAACAGTCTCTTTCCAATCGCCAGGAAACTAGCAATAGGATGGTAGGAGGCTCCGCCTCCCGGCGAGCGTTCCCAGGCAGTAGTGCCGGTGGCACCCACGGAGACCGCCCCGGAACGAGGAGACGTGGGGGCAATATGTAATAATAAAATAAAAGAGCAAAAACTTCAAGGGAGAGAGAGCAAACCAGTGCCAACCATCGCAATAGTAGATTACGATATGGGCAACCTGCACTCCGTCTGCAAAGGATTGGAGAATGCCGGTGCGACGCCAAAAATAACCGACGTGCCGGCGGAAATCCACCAGGCGGATGCCGTAGTTTTGCCCGGAGTGGGAGCCTTCGACCCCGCAATGCAACACCTGCGCGATCGCAACTTAATCCAACCCGTCAAAGAAGCGATCGCATCCGGCAAACCCTTTCTCGGCATCTGCCTCGGCTTGCAAATACTCTTTGACAGCAGCGAAGAAGGCAGCGAACCCGGTTTGGGCGTGATTGCCGGTGCGGTGCGCCGGTTCAAACCCGAACCCGGACTCACCATTCCCCACATGGGATGGAACCGGCTGCACTTCACCCAGCCCGACATCCCCCTGTGGCAGGATTTACCCCCAACTCCCTGGGTGTACTTCGTCCACTCCTACTACGTTGACCCAATTAACCCCCAAGTTCGCGCCGCCACAGTCACCCACGGCACCCAAACCGTAACCGCTGCGATCGCCCGCGACAACCTCATGGCAGTCCAGTTCCACCCAGAAAAATCCTCCACCACCGGACTGCAAATCCTGGCCAACTTCGTCAACCGAGTCCGCATGCCGGTTTTGGCCGGTTGATTAATCCTTCTGGGGACAGGCTCGACGCCTGTCCTACGCCTAGAGGGGACAATGGAGGGACAGGCTCGACGCCTGTCCTACGCCTGGAAGTGCGACCTGCGTCTCGCCTGTGCACCTGTGCACTCGCCTGTACAGTGCTCAGAAATTTTGAAGATTCTTTAAGGCTTCACACACCGGCATTAAAATGTAACGGAACGTAAAGTAGGCAGAAAGTTAAAAACTTTCATTTACATTCCTCCATGAGCCTGAGAATCTACGGCAACCGGCAGCTGAAAACCTTACCCGGTTTGGACACCCGCCCCACACCGGCACGGGTGCGAGAGGCAGTATTCAACATTTGGCAGGGGAAAATCGCCGGCAGCCGGTGGCTGGACTTGTGCGCCGGCACGGGAGCGATGGGCGCAGAAGCCCTGTGTCGCGGCGCAGATGCCGTCGTGGGAATCGAGCAATCTGGAGCCGCCTGCGCCATCATCCGGCAGAACTGGCAGCGCGTCGCTACCCCCGACCAAACATTCCAAGTCGTGCGGGGGGATGTCCTTCAGCGACTGAAAACCCTTGCCGGTCAGCAATTTGACCTGATTTACTTCGACCCCCCCTACGCCAGCAACCTGTACCTGCCGGTGCTCGAAGCCATCGCCGGCTACCACCTCCTCGCACCAGAAGGCGAACTGGCAGCCGAACACAGTCCCGACCGGCAGCCCCCGGAAACCATTCCCCCCCTACAAACGTGCCGGCAGAAAGTCTACGGCA
>CAZJNL010001233.1:0-2043 GCA_964546515.1 uncultured Oscillatoria sp. | reverse complement strand
AGCGCGAGGTGCCTCCAAAAGTTGCAACTTTGGTTAAGTAGCAACTTGAGTTAAGTTAGGCTGCTCGTGAACCGCCAAGACGCCATAGACGCGCCAGCGGATCGCCCGCAGGGTAGGACGCCAAGGAAGAAGAGGGGGGAGGGGAGAGAGTTTTCTAAGTTTTTAGCTCTGATATCCAGTCTTGCGCGGCTTTTGGGGAGCGCAGGTGAATTGCGGTGAGATGGGCGTATTCAGGTTGCTTGAGGAGGCTGGAATATTCTTTTCGCCTTTGTGGGTGTGTCTGAATTGCCCACAGGACGACGGAATCGCGGCTGAAGGTTGTGGCGAGTGTCTCGCGGTTCCCATTCCAGAGTTGTTCTCGCGCCAGCACGCGCCGAAATGTGCGCCGCACGAGCCGGTGCAGGACCACCGACAAGGGATAGTCGAGCCACACTACTGTGTCAGCGCGACTCCAGATTATATCTCGCACTTGGCTGTAATTGCCATCAACAACCCAGCTGTTTCCGCTGAGTGCCGGTGCTAGGCGCTCTCGGAAGAGGGGAGTTGGGATTTCTGTCCAATTGGGTTCCCAGTGGATAGCATCGAGTTCGATATGGGGAATGGTAAGGCGATCTGCGAGCTGACGGGCTAGGGCTGTTTTGCCAGAGCCGGTTGTGCCAACCACAGCAATGCGCTGAGGGCATTTCTGGGGACTTTCAGGTGAAAGACGCTCCATTGGAGGGTATAATGCAAAAAAAATGAGCTTCGCCAGAGTTACCACCTCTGGGAAGCTTGGATCAATATCTTTTCACAGACCAAGGAGGTCTGAATGAGTAAAATTGTAGCGCAACCGGGGCAGCGCATCAAGCTGACCTACGAGTCCAGGGACTTTGAGGTGATTGTCATCGAGCCCAACGGTTTGGGCCAAGGTCAGCCCACCGTGGGGCTGGGATTCCGCATGATAGAGAAGTATGTGGGCATCAACAGCAGTACGCTTACTAACTCGGCGAGCAAGCGGGATGGCAAGTGCAGCCTGAAATTACCTTGTGCCAAGACTTTCACGGGAAAGCCGGTGCTGGTGTCCGGAAATACACTCTCGGCATTGGAAATCGCAGATGTCTGTCGATTGGCGCGTTATATCGTTCAAGTTCCGGGAAGGCTGCAAAAAAGCACTCTAGCCAAGGTACAAGCTTTCGTGAGTAATGTTGTCCCGGAGAAACTCTATCAACTCCTCTGCGAGCAACACGGGTTTACCTGCAACTCTTCCGCAATCGCCACCCATTGCAAATTAGAGATGATGGAGGCTGTGGTTAAGAACGCTGCGCTTAAAAATCCTGAAAAGGAAGTCGTGCAGCGCCTTAAAGAAAGGGAAGGGGGAGAAACTGAGGTGTCCACCCCTGTGGGAGATATCGATTTGCTGACTGCAACAGATGTGGTAGAAGTAAAGACAGTGCGGTGCTGGAAGGCTGCAGCCGGTCAAGCGCTGATGTACCAAAACTACTTTCCCAGTCACTCTCCCCGCCTTCACCTGTATGGCATTGCTACCCACGCCTTCCGCGCTTTGGTGGAGTCAAATTGCCAGAAACGCGGCATCCGAGTGACCTGGGAGAATTATTAAATCGGGTAGCCGGCGGGTGTGCCGGTGTAATATCCGTTTGTATCGGCTGTATATAGCTGTCGGGTGCCTTTCGCACTGACATTGCGGCGTATTGGGGATATGTCGTATCGGCGGAACGCACCTTGCTGTGCTAGATCCCTGGCGATTGATGGCGAATCCCTGAGGGGTTAGACCTTCTCGCTCGGAAGTAAAGAACGGCGTTGCATTGGCGAAGCGAAATTTCGGGCGCAGTCGTAAAGATCCTAACGCATGAATGCGTTAGCCCCTACATCGGATCTTGTGTAGGGGCGTGCTTCGCAGCGGCTGCGTGACTCAGCTAGCATGAGCGCGACTGTTTCTGCAATCGGTGAAAAGATTACATCCGCTCATGCTTCGCCCTTCCCATAGCGCTAGCCAGAACCGAACAACCTACCCACAAAAGAAGACGTAGGGTAAAACCCCCTATC
>CAZJNL010001232.1:0-2045 GCA_964546515.1 uncultured Oscillatoria sp. | reverse complement strand
GCGAACGCGCCCGCGCCCGCACCCTCCTGGAACTTCTCACCGAAGCTAAAGCTGACATCCGTCAAGGCATCACCCCCCAATTGCGTGAAAAAGAAAACAACTTGCAGCAGCGCCTCAACGCCACCGCCAAACGTCAGATGGAGTTGTTTTCCGGCGAACACACTGAACAGCAAGAAACCGCAATTAAACAAGAACTCGATAACCTGCTGCGAGAACTCGATGAACTCAGAGCGCAAATCCGCAAAACCAGCCCCCGCTACGCCTCCCTCACCCAACCCCAACCCCTTACTGCTCAACAAGTTCAGCAGCAACTGCTCGACAGAGACACCTTACTGCTGCAATACTCCCTCGGCAAAGATCGCAGTTTCCTTTGGGCAGTGACTCCCGACAGTTTAACCGCATACGAACTTCCCCCCCGCGCTGAAATCGAAAAGGTTGCCGATCCCTTCTACCAGCTGATGCAAAATCCCGCCTATCGCGGTGAAAGTCGCAATTTAATCGTCACTCCCGACATTCCCAAAGTTAACGCATCCGTTACCAAACTCAGTCAAATGCTGCTGGGGCAGGTAGCCGACAAACTCGCCGGAAAACGCCTGCTCATCGTGCCCGATGGCGTCTTGAATTACATCCCCTTTTCCGCACTACCGGCACCCGGAACCGCCCCTACCCCCGCGCCCGCCCCAAACGATTTAACCCCGCTATTAGTCAGCCACGAAATCATTAACCTGCCTTCCGCCTCCACCCTCGCCATTTTGCGACAAGACTCCCCACGACAGCCCGCCCCCAAAACCGTCGCCCTTATTGCTGACCCAGTATTTGAACCCGACGACTCCCGCGTCACCGGCAAACCTTCTTCCCCACAGCAAGAAACCCGCTTATTTACCTTTACAATAAGCCGTTCAGCCGATTCAGTTGGCATCACACACCCGATTCGCCGCCTCACCGGCACCCGCAAAGAAGCCGAAGCCATTCTCGCTAATGCCCCCAAACCCCAAACCATGCAAGCGTTTGATTTTGACGCCTCACGAACCACCCTAACCAACACCGACTTAACCCAGTACCGCACCGTGCATTTCGCCACCCACGGGTTTGCCAACAGCAGCGCCCCTGAACTCTCGGGCGTCTTGCTTTCCCTAGTTGACAAACAGGGCAATCTTGTCGATGGCTTCCTGCGCCTGCACGACATTTTCAACCTGAGTTTAAACGCCCAAGTAGTCGTGCTTTCCGCCTGTCAAACCGGCTTGGGAGGTTCCGTGCGCGGCGAAGGTTTGGTAGGCTTAACTCGCGGTTTCATGTATGCTGGCACTCCCCGCCTGGTGGTATCTTTGTGGAGTGTGGACGACGATGCTACCGCCGCCTTGATGTCGAGTTTCTACACTAAAATGCTATCACAAGGAATACCGCCGGCGCAAGCCCTGCGACAGGCGCAGCTGGAAATGAGGGGACAGGACAAATGGAAATCTCCCTATTTCTGGGCGGCGTTTACCTTGCAAGGGGATTGGCGGTGATTTGCCGGGAGACATAACCTAGCATAACATGCCGGTAGTCAGAAACCAGGTTTCTTTAAGTTTCCTGGTTTCTTTATTTTATCGCCTTGTGTTGCCTCGATTTTGTATATATAGGCTATCTACTTAATCCGGGACTCTGAGACGCGATAAATCTCTGAGACGCGATTTATCGCGTCTCTACAAGAAGGTGGACGCTAATTTCCTCAACCGGCTTCTTTCCCCACCTGCCGACGACCTTATATGCCGGCACATTTTCCCACAATACCAAGATAGCTCAACATGCCGGCTTCTGTCAACCACTGCGCGACAAAATTTTCAGACTTCCTCTCTCTCTTCCCTTGGCGATCTTGGCGTCTTGGCGGTTAATCTAATACCCGCTTAGCTACAAAGATTATCTATTAAACCCGCCCCTAGTGCCGGTGGACTTAACCACAGCCCTTCTCAATTGCAGCGCTAATTGCCGCAACCGGCTTCTCTCCCCGCCTGCCGACGACCTTATATGCCGGCACATTTTCCCACAATACCAAGATAGCTCAA
>CAZJNL010001231.1:0-2047 GCA_964546515.1 uncultured Oscillatoria sp. | reverse complement strand
TAGCACAGGTTGTGGGTGAACCCGCCCCTACATGTTTTAACCGCCCAGTTCAGCTAGTAGCCCCGTGCGTGGCCGCCCTGACACCGATGACCCCACACCCAACCCCCTTCCCAATCGCGGTGAAGGAGCTATTCCCCGTTCCTCTCTCCCACAAACTCTTGGCGCTCTTGGCGTCTTGGCGGCTCATTAAAAAAACTAAAATTGCTTTAAGCGGTCTAAAAACAAAACATGGCAGTTGACTACGATCTGGCAATTATTGGCAGCAGTCCTGCCGGTTTGTACGCCGCAGCTGCTGCGGCTTCCCTGAAAGCCCGCGTTGCCCTCGTAGCCACGGGCGTCTCGCCTGTGGGCTTTCAGGAAATCTATAACGAGTTGTGCGGCAAAGCGCTAACCGAAATCAGCGCAGTCGCGCAGCAGCTTCGCGCGGCGCACCAATTTGGCGTCCACTGCACCGATCTCGAAAACGCACCGGCACCCGAGGAAATCTCAGTGAGATTCAGCGAAGCCCTGGAGTGGGCGGCAGGTGTGGCCTCCAATTTGGGAGAAATTCACTCACCGGCAGTTTTGGCGTCGCTGGGGGTGGATGTGATTGCCGGTGCCGGTCAATTTTATCCCAAACCCCACCTCGGTTTTGAAGTCAAAGACCGGCGAATTCGCGCCCGCACCTACCTGCTGGCCACCGGCAGCAAGCCGGCGACGCCAGAAATTCAAGGGCTGGAAACCACCGGCTACCTCACAGGCGAAACCCTCGGCCAACTGGCCAAGAACAAACAGCTGCCGCAAAGCTTAATTGTGATCGGCGGCGCTCCCACCGGCATCGAACTGGCTCAGACTTTCGCTCGCCTGGGCAGCAGCGTTACCCTAGTGGTGAAAAGCCCCCACATTTTGCCGCACGAAGACCCAGAAGCGGCGCTGCTGGTTCAGGCGCAGCTGGAAGCTGAGGGGGTGCGTGTCCTCACCAACACTGAGGCTACCCAAGTTAGGCGGATTGAGGGGAAAAAGTGGGTTCAAGCCGGCAATCTAGCTATTGAAGGGGATGAAATTTTGCTCGCTGCCGGTCAGATGCCGGATGTGGCATCTTTGAACTTGGAGTCGGTGGGGGTTAAGTTGCACCGGCGCGGTATTGAGCTCAACCAAAAACTGCAAACAACCAACCCCCGCATCTACGCTTGCGGGGATGCTGCCGGTGGGGAGCGAGCGCCGCATGTGGCCCAGTATGAAGCAGGTGTGGCGCTCAAGAACGCTCTGTTTTTGCCGGTGTTTAAAGTGGATTATCATGAGATTCCCAGAGCCATTTTCACAGATCCGCAGGTGGCGAGGGTTGGGCTGACGGAATCGCAAGCTTTAAGCCGGTATGGGCGGGATGTTTTAGTGCTGCGGCAATATTTCAAGACAGTGGCGAAAGCACAGCTGCGCGGGGAAACTACTGGCTTTTGCAAAATCACTGTGCGCCGCAATGGGGAAATTCTGGGCGCGACTGTCGCTCTGGCGGATGCCGGTGAGCTGATTCACAGCATCGCTCTGGCGGTGCGGCAAAAGATTAAAATAGGGGCGATTGCAGAGATGCCCCACATCTGGCCAACTCTGTCGGAAATTGCCGGCAGTACCGCCGCCGAGTGGCGCAGGTTGCGCCTCGCAGGCAATCCCCGCCTGCAACACTTCCTGGAAGGTTTGTTTAATTGGAGGCGCGGGCTTTGATAAATTTTTATAAAGGCGGGTAAGAGGGGAGATTGTGATAAAATAGGCAGAGATAGACGCAACGAAATATTCCCGCTACTTGCTGGGGCGAGAATGGGAACCTAACGCTGGAGGAGTTGTTTTTGTGATGCTCAAACCGAGTATTGCAGATTGAGGAACAAGATGAACCGACTCTCCGCAAATGTCTGGAGTTCGCCAAGGGTGGGGGCTCCGGGTATGGGTCTAAACTGTTTAACTTGTGGAACTGATTGTGAGAAACCATACATGAACTAAACATAATTATTCAGCCCTACTGAATTTATAGCAGTAGCCACTTAGGTTAGGACATTAATGGCATGGGGCATGGGGC
>CAZJNL010001230.1:0-2049 GCA_964546515.1 uncultured Oscillatoria sp. | reverse complement strand
TGGCGTACACCACCGAGCGCACGTTCTTGGCCTGATACCAGGCCCACAGATTGTTGGCCGCGATGGTGTTGGCCAGAATGCGCGAGCTGTTGCTGCCGCCGATCATGGTGTTGATCGCCAGCAGCGCGGCAAAGATGGTCACCGTGATGGCCGCGCGCCGCTTGATGATGATTTCCAGCTCACTGCGCGTCATGGTCGCCCCGCGATCAGGAAAACGCCGTACAGCGTGGCCGCCAGCACGCCAGCGGCTGCCACGGACACCAGCACGACCTGGGCAATGACTTGATTGCGAGCGCGAATGCGGGCGCGCTCGCGTGCTGCCGCTTCTTTGGCCTCGCGCTTGGCGCGGGCAGCCTTGGCCTGGAATGCCAGCCAGTCCGTCCACATGCCAGGGCGCCCGGCGTACACCATCGTCTCGCGCAGGTGATCCTCCTGCTGGCGGTTTTCTTGGTAATGATTGTGGGGATCGTGTTCGTTCAAGAAGGAACCCGCCGCATTCCCATCATTTCAGCACGCCGGCAAGTGGGGCGACGCCTTTACAGAGAGCGCACCAGCTATCTGCCGCTGCGCTTGAATCAAGGGGGCGTCATGCCGATCATCTTTGCCTCAGCGGTTTTGATTTTGCCCTACTCGCTCGCCCAGTTCACCCGCAATGAGTTTTTGATTCAAGTCGCTAATTATCTCAGTCCGGGGGGCAGGGCCCCTTGGGTGTACGTGGCTTTTTACCTGACTCTGATTGTGTTCTTCAGCTATTTCTACGCTTCGCTGATTGTCAACCCAGTGGATATGGCTCAGAACTTGAAAAAGATGGGGGCCAGCATTCCCGGCATTCGTCCGGGAAAGGCGACCAGTGAGTATGTCGAGCGGGTTTTGAACCGGCTGACGTTTTTGGGCGCGATATTTCTCGGCTTGGTGGCCATCGTGCCCACCGCTGTGGAAAGCGCCACCGGCGTCAGGACATTTCAAGGACTCGGGGCCACTTCGCTGCTGATTCTGGTGGGGGTGGCCATAGACACGGCTAAACAAATTCAAACTTACGTGATATCCCAGCGATACGAAGGAATGGTGAAGCAATAGTGGCGCGATTGATTTTCCTCGGACCGCCAGGTGCGGGTAAAGGCACGCAAGCTCACAAGCTGGCAAAGCTCTGTGAAATTCCTCACATTTCAACGGGTGATATGTTGCGCTCCAACGTCGCCCAACAGACTCCCTTGGGTCAAAAGGCGCAAGCTTTCATGGATAAAGGCGAGTTAGTTCCCGACCGGCTGCTCCTGGACATGATGCGGGAGCGCCTGAGTCAGGCGGACGCCCTAGCCGGCTGGATTTTGGACGGCTTCCCGCGCAACGTCTCTCAGGCATCGTTTTTGGATGAGCTGCTCGAGGAAATGGATCAGGTCTGCTCGCGCGTCGTCAATCTGGAAGTGCCGGATGAAGTCTTGGTGGCCAGGATGCTGAGCCGGGGGATCAAGGAGGGGCGCAAGGATGATAACGAAGAGACGATTCGCCGGCGCTTGGAAGTCTATCGCCAGCAAACCGCACCGCTGATCGACTTTTACAGTGAGCGCCAGCAGTTAGTTTCTGTCAATGGCAATCTGTCAATGGAGGAAGTCACGGCAGAACTCAAACAAGTCATACGCGCAGACAGCGCCAGCTCCGCTGCTGTTGAGTGAGTGCGTTGGGCCTGATATCAAGGCCTGTGCAGCCACTGCCGAGTTTCAGACTGCTTTGGGGTCAAACTTTACTAAGATATGTTAAAATAAAAACCCCAGAGCAGTTCCCATGCCCGGGAAGCGCCAAACCGTGTTAGTTGAGTTCGAGCGTCAGTAGCGTTGAGGTAAAGATAAATTGGCTAAGCAAGATTTAATTGAGATGGAAGGCACGGTGACGGAATCCCTGCCCAATGCCATGTTTCGCGTTGACCTGGACAACGGGTTTAACGTCTTGGCCCACATTTCCGGCAAGATCCGGCGCAACTACATCAAAATTTTGCCCGGAGATCGCGTTAAAGTCGAGCTCACCCCTTATGACTTGACAAAAGGTAGAATTACT
>CAZJNL010001229.1:0-2053 GCA_964546515.1 uncultured Oscillatoria sp. | reverse complement strand
TATCGTCCAAGTTATTTACCAGATCGTATCTGCCAAAGACACTCACTTGCGGGCCGGTATTGGCCAGAGCCGCCTGTCGCTGGGCGTCGCTAACTTCCCGCTGAACCAACTGCTGTTCGAGTTCGGAGCGGTTCTTAAAAGCCTGCACGATGCTTTCTTCGAGGGAAATGTTCCAAAAACCGGCGACTGCCACTGGATCTGCGGCGGAGAGATCCACCGACTGGGACAAACTGAGCAGCTGAGCCAGCTGGCGGCGTCTGATTCGCTGATCGCCCTTGGCTTTAGTGAGATTTTGCAGCTCGTTGGACAGCTGAACCTGGGAGCGCAGCACGTCAAATCGGGTTCCCACACCTGCTCGTTCCAGGGATTCGGCATCCTTCAAGCTCTGCTGGGCGTTTTTGACGGAAGACTCGTTAATGCGAACTTGCTCGTCGGCTTGCTGCAGGTCGTAGTAAGCGTTGGAGACATCCAGCCGCAACTGCTCGTCGGTGCGCTCGAGTTCTAGCTGGTTGAGCCGCACCTGTTTTTCTGCAGCCCGGATGGTTGCAGACCGGCGTCCGGAGGTGTAGACATCGTAACTTAATTCCAGCTGGCCAGTAAGGTTTCTGCTGACGGTATCATTTTGCGGCACCCCTTCTGGCGCATTCACATTTCCCAGCCGCGCGTTGGCGGAATCCGTGCGGGTGAGGTCGCTCGACAGATTCAGGGAGGGATATTCAGCGGCGACGGCTTCTCGCAGGGCGGCGCGAGCCTGCTCTACCTGCAGCTGGGCTACCTGGAAGTCTCGATTGTTGCGCCGTGCCAGTTCCAGTGCCTGTTTCAAGGTGATTGGCTGGGTGCCCTGGATTTGGACTTCCTGCGGTTGGGTGGGAAACTGGAGGGGATTGGGGCTGGGGTTGAGGTAGCTAGGAGCCGGTGTTTCCTGAAGCTTGTCTGCAGGCTTGGGTGAGGGATTCGGCGCGGGGGCTGGAGGCACTGCTTCACGCTGAGTTTGGCTGCCACTGCCGCCGGATGGTCGCTTGTCAATCTGCGGTAAGGTTTCCGGTGAGGGTGGGGGGGATGGGGCGGATTGGGCAGGTTGGAAATCTTTGCCCACTGGGGGTGGGGCACCTGCAGGTGAACTGGCTGGGGGGGAGGGCGCTGTCTGGGAAGCGCCGGGTTGGATATTGCTGAGGGCGATTGCTACTCCGGTGCCGGCAGCGATCAGATGACGAAAGGTTAGCATAGGTTTTTGATTCGCTCTGCAGTGTAAGACACATCCAGGGAAAGGGCAAACCACCTTAAGCACAATAGCAGTTCCTACCTAGCAACTGGCTTACTAGGGTTCCCGACTTAATCCGGGAGAGAAACCAGGTTTCTTTGAGAAACCCGGTTTCTTGTTGCCATTGTCGGCGGAGCCGACCACAGGGCGTTCCCAGCTTGAGCTGGGAACGAGGAATCTTGGGTGGGTAGCCTTTACTGGCAAATAGGGAGTAAGGATTAAGGCACTTTTGTGAAGCTTCCTGGTTTAAGGTCCCCTGACAGTAACGATCCTACACAGAATTTTTTGATACTTGTGACTTGCCCCAGGTTCTAGGGCGAGGGCAATTGAATTGTAAATTGGCTGCCAATGCCTTCAACGCTTGCAACGGCGATGCTGCCGCCGTGGGCAGTGGCAATTGCTCGCGCAATCGGCAATCCCAGTCCCGCACCGCCGGTGTGCCGGGAGCGATCGCTGCTGACTCGGCAGAAGCGGTCAAAAATTCGCGCTTGTTCAGAGGGGGCAATGCCGGTGCCGGTGTTTTGGACTTGAATGAGGGCGTGACCGGCTGCACTGTCCAGGATAACCGTAACTCGGCCACCGGCAGGGGTGTGTTGCGTCCACTGGCTGTCTAAATAGTACCAGGCTTACAGGCCATCTTGCGCCCTGTCTACGATGTAGGCTTTTTGAGTTAGGGTGCGCTTGATGGCGGCACCCAAATCTGGCTCGTCTTCAACTAGCAGGACTCTCATAGAAATAAGCTTATAGCAATGGACAGTCAGTTTAGTACATTGGGTCGGAGGGAACGCCTGT
>CAZJNL010001228.1:0-2059 GCA_964546515.1 uncultured Oscillatoria sp. | reverse complement strand
CCCCGCTGTGGCATTGACTGTCAGAGAGCCGATGGTGTTTATATTGCTGAGGGTGATATTGCCCACAGCTCCCAGCTGGCCCAATTCTATCGCAATATTGCCGCTGCCGGCCTTCAAAGTCGTGCCCGGTGCCATTGTCACGGAACCGGCACCCGATTCGCGATAATTGGGGTTAGCGCCGTTATAGTTCCCTCGCAAGGTAATATTGCCGTTCCCGCCTGAGGTGTCGATATCTGCGTTGATGTTGATGCTGCGACCGGCATTGAGTGCTAAATTGGAAATTGAGTTAGTTGTGATGGGTTCGCTGACGGTAATGTCGTTGTGAGCGGTCAAGGTGACATCCCCTGCGACAGCGCTAATATTGCTGGCACTGGCAGTGATGCTGGCATCTGAACTCGTGTTGAAGGCATCATCTTTGCCAGAAGCAGCAATCGTGATATTCCTGGAAACGCTCAAGCTCCCTGTGGATATGCTGCCGGCGTAAGCATTGATGGCCACACGCCCTGGAGTGCCATTTGTTGAAGCGGCGTCAAGGAATCCCTGGCTGATGACGTCATTCAAGTTGCTGGTAATGGTAATGTCCCCCCCCTGCAATAAGCCAGACGAATTGATGTTGCCTGTAAAGACTATATCACTGGCCGTCACGGAAACAGAACCCCCACGCCCCTCATTTGAAGAAGAGTTTAGCTCGTCAAGGGTAGTATCAATGGCACCGGCACTGCTATTGAGGGCGATACTTCCCCCACTGCCGGTGACTGAACCCGACCAGATGGGACCTGTCTTAATATTCCCAGCCGCCGTCAGGGTGACAGAACCGCCATTCCCCTGACCTGAAGAAGAGTTTATTCGCTCTCGCTCGGGAGGAAGGGGACTATTAACGGGAGGCTCAACAGTATTAAGGGCAGCCTCAATGCCACCGGCACTGCTCTTGAGAACGATATTTCCCCCACTGCCGGTGCTCCAGGTAGACGAATCGATGCTACCTGTCTTAATATCCCCAGAAGCTGTCAGGGTGACAGAACCGGCATTCCCCTCCCTTGAAGAAGAGAGCAACCCGCCACTGGCTGTATCAATCCCACCGGCACTGCTCTTCAGGGAGATATTCCCCCCCTCGCTCAGCGAATACGACAGGATCTCACCTGTCTTAATATCCCCATAAGCCGTCAGGGTGACAGAACCGGCATTTTCCTGACCTGTATAAATTTCACCAGGGACAATAAGGCCATTCCCCACATTGGAATAAGACTGTAGCTTTCCCAGCGTTGTGTCAATCGCACCGGCACTGCTATTGAGTGCGATATTCCCCCCACTGCTCTTTTCCGAACTCGAGTTGATGTCACCTGTCTTAATATCCCCAGAAGCGGTCAGGGCTACAGAACCGCCATTCCCCTGACTTGAAGAAGCGTCTAGCCCGCCACTGGCGGTATCAATCCCACCGGCACTGCTGCTGAGGGTGATATTCCCCGCCGTGCCGGTGCCAACCAAAATCAATTGATCTGAGTTTAAATAACCTCCATACGATTGGATGTCACCTGTCTTAATATCCCCAAAAGCGCTCAGGGTGACTGAACCAGCATCACTCTTCAATGAATAAGCGGACAGACTGCCGGCACTGGTATCAATGGCACCGCTGCGGCTTTCTAGGGCGATATTCCCGGACGTACCGCTGCCTCCCTCGCCGCCGCCCTGTTTCTCCCCGAGAGCGGCAATCATATCGCTCAGAGAGCCCCCCTGAACACTCCCTGGAGAATTCCTTTGCCCCGATGCTGATGAAATCTCACCTGTTACAATGTTTCGTTCCGCCGTCAGGGTGATATTTCCGCCATTCCCATTATAAGAACTGGCGTCCAGTTTGCCCGCACTCGTATTAATCCCACCGGCACTGCTATTGAGAGTTATATCCCCCCCTGTGCCGGGGCCCGACAAAGACGACGATACGGAACCTGTCTGAATACCCCCAGAACCACCTAACGTGCCGGCACTCGTATTAATCCCACCGGCACTGCTATTGAGTGCGATTATACCACCCTCTGTGCCGGGGCCCGACAAAGGCGACGAC
>CAZJNL010001227.1:0-2060 GCA_964546515.1 uncultured Oscillatoria sp. | reverse complement strand
TAGCAACATCCTCACCCGCGTCACCGGCGGGAAAATATCCAATATTGACGGCTTAATTCGAGCAAATGGAACAGCTAATCTGTTCCTGATCAATCCAGCCGGCATCATTTTTGGCCCTAATGCGCAGTTAAATATCGGCGGCTCATTTTTGGGCAGCACCGCCAGCAGCATTAAATTTGCAGATGGGAGCTTTTTCAGCGCCACCAATCCGGCAGCGCCACCGCTGCTAACAGTTAACGTGCCGGTGGGGTTGCAATTTGGGCAAAATCCGGGGAGTATTGTCAATCAATCGAGGGCCGCAGCAGCGAGTTTACCTGTCGGTCAACTGCCGGGGGCACAGCTGCCACCGGAAATTTTGCCGCTGTTTGCTAATGCCGGGTTAGAAGTGCAACCCGGTCAAAGTTTAGCCTTAATAGGTGGTGACCTACAGCTTTCGGGTGGCAATTTAACTGCAAGTAGTGGGGAAATTCACCTCGGCAGTGTCGCCAGTCCGGGTTTAGTCAGCCTCACCCCAACGCCGGTGGGGTTGAGCCTAAATTATGAAAATATTGAGAATTTCGGCAACATTCAACTGTCTGCCGGTGCCAAAATCAACACCAGCGGACTGGGAAGCGGCAGAATAGAAATCCGGGGAGGTTCGGTCACCCTCAGCAATTCGCGGCTTGTGGCTCTGACGCTGGGGAATATGGACGGCAGGGACATCGATATCAGCGCCAATTCCTTTCGTGCCGGGGAGGGTTCGCAGATTTACACCTCAACGGTAGGCAGTGGTGCGGGGGGAGCTGTCAACATTCGCGCCAGCGATTCAGTGGAAATGAGCGGCACTGGATTTGTGAGCTACCAGCAGATATTGAGTGAATATCTGACAACTGGAACAACCAACCCCTTCGCTCCGAATTATACTCTCATCACTGGGACGACAGGCAGTGGGGCAGCGGGGGACGTGACCATTGATGCCGGAGGCTTGTTGCTGTTGCGCAATGGATTCCTGGCTATTGCCGGCACCTTGGGTGCGGCAAAGGGGGGAAATATTACACTGCGTGCCGGTACGGTGGAGTTGGCCGTTTCTGGGATCGCCAACGGCACAGTGCGGGGGAGTGCCGGTTCTGCCGGGGACATTACCATTGAGGCGGGACGGGTGACGGTGCGAGATGGGGCTGCTGTTGGCGCTCTTACCTTGGGTGACGGCGCATCGGGAAATATCACCATCAGAGCTTCTGACACAGTAGAAGTGTTCGGAACTCCTGTCGGCAGCGTAGCGCTCACCGTGATCACCACTGCAGCTTTAGACGGGACGGGGAAGGCGGGGGACATCAGCATTGACACGGGCCGGCTGATTATCTCCGATGGTGGGGGAATCACCTCCAGTAACGGCGGTGCTGTTGGCCAAACGGTAATTTCTGAGACTGGGGGATCTGGAGGCAATTTGACAATTCGAGCTAGGGAGTCCGTGGAAGTGTCGGGCTTTTCCCCCATTCTGGCCACGGGCAGCAGGGGACAAAGCTTCGTTAGCTCTGCTACCCTCAACTCGTATCCGGGAGGAAATATCAGCATTTCTGCGCCCCGACTGACGCTCAGCGATGGGGCCTATATTACGGCGGCTTCTTTGGCGGGGGGAAAGGCAGGGGACATTACAATCGACGCTCAGAAGGTAGAAGTCACTGGCAGTGATAATCCTGCTCAATTTGTCACCCAGATTCAAGCTTCAGTAGGCAGGATATTCAGGTTTCAAAATCCCAACGCTTCTGGAAATGCGGGGTCACTGAATATTAAGACCGGCTCCCTAACAGTCAGGGATGGGGGCCTGATTACCGTGAGCAATTTTGGCACCGGCAATACGGGGACATTAAATGTGGTGGCTGACTCGGTGCGACTGAATAATGCCGGCAAGCTGGAAGCCAACACCAACTCCGGGGCGGGGGGAAATCTGAGCGTACAGGCATCTTCTTTGCAGATGCGCTCGGGCAGCAATATTGTCACCAACGCCAATAACGCCGATGGCGGCAATATTAGTATTAGCGCCGGCACGCTCGTCGCCCTGCTGATAGCTGTCTTCCTCC
>CAZJNL010001226.1:0-2061 GCA_964546515.1 uncultured Oscillatoria sp. | reverse complement strand
GGGCATGGGGCATGGGGCATGGGGCATGGGGCATTGGGCATTGCCGGTCGCCCGATACCGGCTCCTAATTGCGGTTAATCAACCGGACTAGATATGAAGACTCGGTTCAGTGCCCTTGAAAATTCGACTCGCTCGGTTTTATCTCTGTTATATATGTTTTATTTATATGTCCTGCTGGAACATTCCAGGTATCAAAGAATACTTCTACGTTTAGGAAATTTTTCAGGATTTTTAGCTTTTCTCCGGTATTCCACCGGCGGCGATCCACCCTCGGCGTGCTGTCTGCCGCCATGTTTCCGCGCTTTTTATCCGTTTTAAGAATAAGTTAAAAATCATAATCTGACCTATTCACACACCCATTTAATAAGCTTTACAGAGAGCTTCGCCACTAAATTATTTTAAACTAATTTAACGGATATTGCCAAATGTGCGGAGGTGCGAAGGTGAGGGTAGGTTTATCAGCCGCACAATCCCCAGCCATCAAGCAGCTACTGTTGGGTCAGCTACAAGAGGCTGTCAGTATATACGGCACAGCGCCTGGAACAGTGGAGTCTGTGAAGGCCATTCCCTTACACCGGCCTAAAGATCCGGCTGGCATTCTCTACATTTCGGCGCTGCCGCTCTCTATGGCCAAAATCTGCCACCGGCCCGCCACCGACATCGCTGCAGAACTCGCGGCTTATTTGCAAGGAAAGACCTCTGCCAGTGTCAGTGACGCCGGTCAGCCGCCGCTGCATGCCGGTGAGCTAGAAATTGCAGTCGCGGCTGTCCCTCCCGGCTGGCTTCATTTCCAGCTCACGGAGCCTGGGAAGGCCAACTGGTTGCAATTCCTAACTCAGCTCCCAGCCTCTTGTAGAACGCCGAATCGCGTTTCCATCGATCGCTTCGGCAACGAGGTTGTAGGGCAGGCGGGACGCCTGCCCCTGCAAGGTAGCCAGCCCCAAGCCCCATTTGACCCAGCTAGCCTGTTTCCCGTACAGTACGCCAGCGCTCGCTGCTGTTCCCTGTTGCGTTTAGCCCACCGGGACGGCTTGCTGGCGCTGGCGCAGCCACACTGGCACGTTATCGCACCTGCTCCCTTTCCCTGGCTGGATACTGAGGCGCACGCCATCACCCTGCGACTGGCGCATCCCGCTGAGCGCCGCCTGATTTCCCAACTCGTGGCGGCGCTCGACGCCTCGGAGACGCCAGCAGATTGCCTGAAGTTGGCCACTGCCGTCAGTCAAGCCTTTGAGAACTTCTACAGCGCTTGTCGCATTTGGGGAGAGGTCAAAACCGAATCGCCCAAACTCGCTCAGGCGAGACTGGGGTTGCTTATGGCCACTCTCTCGGTGCTGCGATTGCTGCTTTACCGGCTTGGCGTCCCAGCGCCGGATGAATTATGAATTATAAATTATGAATTCTAATTTAAAACTTCCCATTCATAATTCATAATTAACTGTCGGCGTCCCAGAGCCTCCATCCTTTATCTCTTCCATTCTTCACCTGTGGCGCTTCCAGCCTCTTCCCATCCTTATTTGTTGAGGACGGCCTGGGATTTAAGGCACTACTTCAAGGGATACCTCTCCCCCAACCCCTCTCCTAAAAGGAGAGGGGCAAGAGTTCCCCCCCTTCCCTGTTAAGGGTTGGGGGGTTAGGGGGATTTTGTCTGCCTTATCCCTTGAAGTAGTGGGATTTGAGGCATTCCTCTCATGAGCCAAAAATAAATAGTTATGAAAATTTAACTAAAGGGGGTGACAAAATTTGCTCACCTCCTGTATAGTTTGTCTTGTGTGAGGAGCGAACCAGTTAGGGCACCGAGACGAAACACGGCCAGTCGTCGGTGTCCTTTCTGATGGGCACTTACAGCAAAAATTCTTCAATCGCCGCCGCAGCGCCGTCTTTGTCCACGCTGGGCGCTACCCAGCAGGCCACGGCTTGAACGCCGGCAGGGGCATTGCCCATCGCCACGCCGGTGCCGACGTAAGCGAGCATCTCCACATCGTTAAAATTGTCCCCAATGGCCATTACGTTGGCCGGCGACAGCCCCAGAAGCTCCTCTGCGAGGTAGCGCACCGCCGT
>CAZJNL010001225.1:0-2062 GCA_964546515.1 uncultured Oscillatoria sp. | reverse complement strand
ATCGCCCGCAGGGTAGAGCGCTTGCGTCAAGAACAGAGAGAGGATTCCACAAATCATTTAGAACTGCTACAGGTGTTAGGTGTTAGGTGGAACGGAGTGGCGTGCCCCTCAAACTGCTTTCCCGCCTTTTCGCCTGCCGCGCCGGCTAGACGCGATAAACCCTTGTCTCTACAAGAGATCGCTGCCCCGCACCGACATTGGCTAAATATAATTAACCGGATTTTATCATGACTGAACAGCAGCAACCCGCCCCGCAATTTTTAACCCTGGAAGAAGCCGCTGAGGTAGACAAAGCCTTGATGTCTTCTCGCGATAAATTTTCCACTCGGCTGGCAATTTATGCCTTGAGGTCGCTTAAGGAAATTGCTGGAAAAACAGGTTGTGCTGTAGAAGAAGTGACACCGGCGCAGGTGAAAGCTTGGATAGAAAATGATAAAAGCGTAAAGCGAGAGCAAGACATTGACACCGGCTTTGAAAGCTTTTTCACTCAATTGGTGCTGTCATCTTTAAAGCCCTTAAAGCAGATTTCTCAGGAAGCAGGTGCGCCAATTGAAGCGCTGACAGTTAAGCAAGTGGTAGCCTGGTTTGAAAAAGATGCCAAGATTCGGCGAGATCGGGAAGCAGGTGCGACTCCCTGAACGCGGTAATAGCCGGTTAAAATTCTGCCAAATATCTTCTTGTAGAGACGCGATAAATCGCGTCTCTACAAAACCGTCGCTCCCCGACATGATTTTCGATAATTAATCCGCCCCAGAAATTCCTTATGAATATCCCAACTCGTTTGCCACCCCAGTCCGAACCGCCCCTTCCTCCCCGGCAAACCCTGCCGACAATGTACGATTTGCCCAGCGAAAACCCGGTGGGACCGGGCTTGCCAGACTAATTTCACGACCTTCAACCCGAACTGCTGCGTCTCACTTTCCATCCCCGCAACCACCCCCCAGAGCGGGTGTTCACCGGCAGTGACCTGAACCTTTATTACGATTCCAGGCATCCCAACTGGTACAAACGCCCAGATTGGTTTGCTGTCGTGGGAGTGCCAAGACTTTATGACGGGCGCGACATGCGTTTGAGCTATGTTATCTGGCACGAGCAAATCAGCCCGTTTGTTGTGGTTGAATTACTCTCTCCCGGAACCGAATCCGAAGACTTGGGCGAGACTGATAGCCAACCTGGAAACCCACCCACTAAATGGGAAGTTTACGAACAGATTCTGCGCGTTCCCTACTACGCTGTGTTCAGTCGCTATACGGGAGAACTGCGGACATTTAAGAGCAACGGCGGTCACTACGAACCGGCACTCCGGGTGAACGGGCGCTTGCTTGTGCCAGAGTTAGGGTTGAGTTTAGGCTTGTGGGAAGGCGAGTATCAAACTGTCAACCGACTGTGGTTGCGCTGGTTTACCCTAGAGGGAGCGTTGATCCTGACGCCCGGAGAGCGAGCTGAGCGACTCGCCCAGAAATTGCGCGAGTTGGGCGTTGACCCTGACCTGCTGGCTTGAGGGATTTTAGATTGCAGATTGTCTTTTGCCCGAATTATGGAACTCCAAGCAGCACTAAGAGCTTCTGGGCCTTGCGGCCTACGGACGATGGAGCACCCTTGCTCGACCGTCCGAGTTCCGAGCTCGACCGTCCGAGTTCCGAGCTCGAGCGATGCAGCTCACAGCTCGACCGATGCAGCTCACAGCTCGACCGATGCAGCTCACAGCTCGACCGATGCAGTTCACAGCTCGACCGATGCAGCTCACAGCTCGACCGATGCAGCTCACAGCTCGACCGATGGAGCTCCCTTGCTCGGACGATGGGGCTCCCTTGCTCGAACGATGGCGCTCCGAACTCGGACGATGGCGCTCCGAACTCGGACAAGCTCCCCCGCTTTTGCCAGCTGCTGCCAAAAGCCGAGATATGTTTGTAGTTGGGCTTTAGCCCTACCGTCGGTAGTTGGGCTTTAGCCCTACCGTCGGGTTGTGGCCCACACATTTTCATTGGTGGCGGTGTGCGCAGTTCAAGCGCGAGGTGCCTCCAAAAGTTGCAACTTTGGTTAAGTAGCAACTTGAGTTAAG
>CAZJNL010001224.1:0-2065 GCA_964546515.1 uncultured Oscillatoria sp. | reverse complement strand
CCTATCCCTGCGGGGTATATCCCGTAGGGCAGGCGTCCCGCCGGCCCCCAATGTAGAATGTCCTAAACTATTTGCCTAGTATTCTAAGCATAGAAATTACAATTTGTCAACCCCTAAAAAGCCGGCTCCTCCAGCCTCAACTGGCTGAACAGCAGCAGCGCCGAACGCCAGACCAAATAACCTTGAGAATTCAAATGCAAGCCGTCGGTACTGAATTCAACCTGCAGATTTCCTTGGGCGTCCGCAAACAAAGGATACAAATCCAAATACTCCACACCTTGTTCCGCTGCAATCGCAGCCAGCTGCTTGTTGAGCTGGCGAATGCGGTCGTTGGGAATTGCCAGCAAACGCTCTCGCCCCTCCCACGTTGCCTTATTGCCACTGTGGGGCAAAATCGACTGGACTACGATCTTGGTGTAGGGATGAACCGAGCGCAAATCCTGAATAATCAGCCGCTGGTTATTGAGAATCGTTTCATCCCCCACCCCCCGGATCAAATCATTAATACCAATCATCACAAAAACCGTCTGCGGCTGAGTGCGGTCAAACAGCGTCAGCCTCTTGAGCAGCCCCTCCGAAGTTTCTCCAGAAATCCCCTGGTTCAGCCAAACGCGCCCAGGCGGTAACAATTCCACTGGAAACCAGAGACTGATGGAATCCCCAGCCAGGATGCTTAACCTTTCGGGTTTCTTCTCCGCTGCCGCATCCGCCTCCCGCTTCAGCTGAGCCACCCACTCCTCGTAAGTCCACTGGAGGCGTGGCCCTAAGGTGGGTGCCGCAGCCAATGCTGGCTGCGCCGCCTCGGCAGCTGCTCGGGCAGCCCCCAGCAACCTTTCCTCCCGCTGCAGCACCACGAAAACTGCCAGCAGCAGTAACACGTTGGAAGCCAGGGCAACAAACGCCCAAGCCGGAACAGTCTTAAAGCGAGTCACCACGAGATCAAATTCAACAGCGTTTGAATCCAATCTTAATTCCCAACGCTCACCGGCACCCGACGCAACCAGCATGCCGGTGAAAGCCGCTTAACTGCGCTGTAGGGGCGGCCCCCCGTGGCCGCCCTATGCCCCCACAGGGATTTGCGGGCAACCGGGAAGGACGCTGTCGCGTCCCGCAACGTTTACGCCTTAACTGCGCTGTAGGGGCGGCCCCCCGTGGCCGCCCTATGCCCCCACAGGGATTTGCGGGCAACCGGGAAGGACGCTGTCGCGTCCCGCAACGTTTACGCCTTAACTGCGCTGTAGGGGCGGCCCCCCGTGGCCGCCCTATGCCCCCACAGGGATTTGCGGGCAACCGGAAAGGACGCTGTCGCGTCCCGCAACCCTATCGCATTAACCACGCTGTAGGGGCGGCCCCCCGTGGCCGCCCTAACACCAATGGCCACCCACGGAGACTGCCCCATCCCCACATTGTTTAAACGTTTAAACCGGCAAGCTTCCTTTACTTGCCGGGAAAACTCAGCCCTGAAGCAAACTCCTCGCCGTAACCCTCTTCGCCGTGCTCGTTGATATCCAAACCTTGGTCTTCCGATTCTGGCTTCACCCGCAGGTTCATAATCGCTCCGAGCACTTTCAGGATGATAAACGTGCCCGCCGCCGCAAAAATGTAGGTAGCAACCACACCGACGATTTGAGCTCCCAATAGCGACGGGTTGCCGAACAGCAAGCCATTATTCCCCGCCGCATTGACCTCTTTCGTGGCAAAGATGCCGGTGAGAATCGCCCCCACCGTACCGCCGAGGCCGTGGACGGGGTAGGTGTCCAAGGAGTCGTCAAACTGCAGCTTGGCTCGCCAGCTCACCCCAAAGAAACAGCACACGGAGGTAATTGACCCCATGAGAATCGCCCCGATAGGAGTCACGAATCCCGCTGCCGGGGTAACGCCCACCAAACCGGCCAGGAAGCCGCTAGCAATGCCAATCGCCGTTGGTTTGCTTCTGAGCACCCACTCCAAAATCACCCAAGTCAGACCTCCTGCCGCTGCAGACACCGTTGTGGCCACAAACGCCACAGTCGCCACAGAGCCCGCGCCCAAAGCGCTGCCGGCATTGAATCCCATCCAGCCAAAC
>CAZJNL010001223.1:0-2067 GCA_964546515.1 uncultured Oscillatoria sp. | reverse complement strand
GGCAATTCCCCAAAGCGCTCCCGATAAAGATCCAGCAGCGCTTCCACTTCCGCCGCCCGCTCCTGGGGTGTGGGCAACAAAGCGCCCTCGGGCGTCGCCCACCGCAACCAGCGGGCGCTCACATCCTCGTGGGTTCCCTCCCACCGCACCAGTGCCAGCTGCAACTGCCGGCTGATTAGCCGGTTCTGTTGATCGGGTTCAATCGGTTCATACACCCCTTCCCGCAAAGCAAAACCGGCCAACTCCCCACTAAAAGGATGAAACCAGAAATACTCCGGCACTCGTAACTGATTCTGATAAACCAGCTTTTTCTCGCCCTTATCCCGCTCTGCCGTACTGTCTGACAGCAGCTCAATCACCACATCTGGCCCTTTGCCTTCTTGCCAAACTACCCAACTTTTGCGCTCTCGCTTCGGCACATCCAGCACCACAAAAACATCGGAACCCCGGAAGTTTTTATTGCGCACCTGATCCAACCAGAAATACACAAACATATTGCCGCCGACAAAAACATCCTGCCGCTGCTTCCACAGCAGTCGCAGTGGATTAATCAGCATGTCCATTTGTAGCGCGTGGCGTAGGCTTTCCATAGGAATACCGTCATCGTAGGGAAGTTCGTCCTCTGTGGGTGGCAATTCCACCTTATCTGGGGTTGGCTCGACTAAGGTTATCTGATTTTCCATAGAGTCTCACCTATCTGTCAGATAGTGCGTCTCGGATACTTTCTATTTTAACCGGCAGAGGCGCGATAAGTGAGAGAGTTGAAAGTAGTGCGCTGTATCCCCCGCAACTAGACTTCACCGGCGCTACAAAAGCCGGTGAAGTCAGCCGGCGAGTTATGGGAGCGCCTGTCTTGACTCCAGAAAAATTTGGGTGAGTCACCGGCGCTTGCAACCGCGCAAATATATCACCCGACTCAAATATACTATTCTGTGAAGTGTTTGCCTAGTTTTTATGCACCGACAGCCAATCACCCGCCTCTTACTCGTCCTCGCAGCAGTGCTAACCTTCTTCAGCTGCACTGCTACTCGCCAAGCGTCTAACTCTCCCCCACCGAACCAGCCGGTAAAACCACCCGCCCTTGTTTCCCGCATCGCCTTCGGTTCCTGCAACAAACACGACTTGCCCCAGCCCCTGTGGCAACCCATTCTCAGCAACAAACCCGCTCTCTGGATTTGGCTGGGCGACATCGTTTATGCAGCTCCCAGCGACATGAGCGTCATGCAGCAGAAATATCAGGCGCAAAAAGCCAACCCAGACTACCAGCAGCTGCTAAAAACCACCACCGCAATCGGAACTTGGGACGACCACGACTACGGGCAAAATAATGCCGGTAAAGAGTACAGCAAAAAAGCCGAAAGCATGCAATTGCTGCTGGACTTTCTCGATGAGCCTCAAGACAGTCCGCGCCGCAAGCAAGCCGGCGTTTATGCCGCCTATACTTATGGCCCTGTTGGCAAGCAGGTGAAAGTAATCCTGCTCGACGGGCGCTATCACCGAGACGCTCCTGGCCAAAATAGCGATATCCTGGGAGAGGAGCAGTGGGCTTGGCTGGAAAAGGAACTGAAAAACAGCAAAGCCGACATCAATCTAATTGCTTCCGGCATTCAAGTTATCCCAGAAGAACACAAATATGAGAAATGGGCGGACTTCCCCAAAGCGCGGCAGCGTCTGTTTGATTTGATTGCCAAAACGAAAGTACCGGGCGTCATTTTCCTGAGCGGCGACCGGCATTTTGCTGAGATTTCTAAAATCCAGACTCCCGGTGTTCCCTATCCGCTCTACGAGATTACCTCAAGCGGTTTGACGCACAGCTGGGAAAAACTGGAGCGAGAGCCGAACCGCTACCGGCAGGGCGACTTCTTCAAGTATCTGCATTTCGGCTTGATTGAAATCGACTGGGACAGCAAGCAGGTGCGCCTCAAATTGCAAATCCGCGACCGGGATAATCTGGTAAAATTAGAGCGGGACATCCAACTTTTTGACCTGCGCAAGTTGTAGCGTCAGCTATTGCGCCTATCGCTGTGGGTTCCCGGGCGATTGGAAATCGCGGCTATACTTGCCTTG
>CAZJNL010001222.1:0-2074 GCA_964546515.1 uncultured Oscillatoria sp. | reverse complement strand
CGAAAGCTCTTTCCAGCGGTGAAGTTCCTCGGATTGCAGTTTGAGCAGGGGTTCCAGGATGACCTGTTGTGCCGGCGTCTTCTTGTGGCCTGATGGAGCGACAATTATGGTGCGGAAAATGGCGGGTTGGGTGTAATTTGCGGAGGCGTTTATCACGATGCGAGCGCCCCCCATTCGCGAACTGGCTGCCGCCAGCAATGTTGTCAGCAAGTATTCCGGCGCTGTTGGCATGGAGTCGGCGGTTTCGACTATCAGGGAAGTGAGCCAACCCCTATCTCCATTTATCACTTGGGCCCAATTCAGGCGTTCCTTTTTCGCCTCAAACAAGCCGGGCAGTTTTTCGGAGACTTCCAGCATCTCGGCAGCAACTTCCGCCTCTGCCTCTACTTCGTTAACGACTCGCCACAAATCCTGAGGGCGATTGCCGTATGCCTTGGCTATCCCCTGAATGGTTGCCTCTTTTTTGGCCCGGGAAAGTTCTTGAGAGGCAATATAATTAGCCAGACTCAGGATTACATCTCCGTACTCCGACACTTTCAGTGCGCCATTCCCAATGGCTGCGACTTGAGTGGGGCGAGTCGCTTTCTGAGTGTTTTGTTGCGGCGCGGATGCCGGTAGAGTGTGCAATTTTTGCCCTACAGCTGCCATGATGTCGGTGACGCTGGGGCTGGCATCTGCAATCCAGTCAGCAATGTCCAGCCCGCCGGATTGCGGCAAGTTTGTCCAGGTGGATTGGCTGGGGGGAACAAACAGCCACTGGGCATTGGGAAAATTTGCGGCGATGGCTTCCATGTGCGCCATCCCCGGAATGTCCCGATCCGGGCAGAGCACGACGGTTGCGCCCTCCAAATCCTTTGAGTCTGAGGGCTTCCATTTGCCGCTTCCCCCAATGTTGCAGGTGGCCGGCAGGCCCTGGGCCCACAGGACGTCCGCGCAAGGTTCGCCCTCCACTATAAATATTGTCTCGCCCCGCTCTATCGCTTGGCGGATGTCCCCGTACCGGTAAACTGGGATGTCCTGGCGATTGATTTCCTTCAATCCTTTTTCCCAGCTGCTGCCATTCCAGCGTTCCTGCCAAATCTTTTTGTTGCCCTCGCCGTCATCGAGCCGGCACACCCGCACTAGCCGGCTGCCGGTGCGATCAGGATACTCCCAGGTGCGAGAATTTTTGGGGCGGACAGTCTTGTTCGCGGCGCTGTCCTGTTGGACGTAGTACGGAGTTCCCTCTCTGTCTGCAATGCCGGTGGCCACCCACCCGAACGCCGGGGGGGCATTCCGCTTGCATGCGCTTAAGTTGTCGCCCAGAAAGTAGCACCAGTCCGGTTTGCCGCAGTGGGGGCACGGTTCTGATTTGGAGACGGAGCGAAGGCCACCACTGTGGGCGGAGCTAGAAGAATTGGTAGATGTGCTGTCAGAGTGGGACATAACCCTGTTTAAGTCCCGGCCCAGTCCGTGCTGTAACTTGTCCAGCACCGGCGTTTTCAGTTTTGCCCGCTGTTATGTCGCTTTTGGTCATTGTGCGGCATAATTGAATCATTATTGTTTTTTTAGCGGGCTTGGTTGGTTGATCGCTGGTAGCGCTACGCCGACTGGGCCGTTTTTTTTGTGAGTGCCGGCGTAAGCTCCAGCGATTGATCACGATTATATCAGGTTTTGCTGAAAAGCAAAATATATTTTCGGGAGAGCGACGCTGCGCCTGCGGCAGGCAACCGCGCCACTTGAGCCGGTGCCGAAGAAGGGGTTCTTCGGCACGCAAGGTTTCTGTTGGCTCTCAATCCGCCGCACCGGCACGCTGCCGGCGGCTCTCTGTGGCCCTACCCTGTAGCTGGCAGTGCCAGAAGCTCAACCGCGCCATCTTGAGCCAAATCCCTGACAGGTGGGATTAAAGATCGTTTTGAGCGTATATCAGTCGCAGTTGGCCGATGTAATAATCCACAAGCCGGATGGCACCAAGCATCGTCTCGCCGCTCACCGCCGGTGCCGGTGTGACATTAGCCAGTACCGCGTTCACCAGATGCAGCCAGAGAGCGAACCGGGCCAAATAACCCTCAAATTTCGGGTAGGCGATTTTTAG
>CAZJNL010001221.1:0-2075 GCA_964546515.1 uncultured Oscillatoria sp. | reverse complement strand
GCCCAATGCCCAATGCCCAATGCCCCATACCTAATACCCCCTACCCCCCGGAGATTGCGACCGATTGGTTCGGTTCTGCGACTGTCACACGGGGAAAAATGCCGGTACTCTGGTAGGAAAGGGATATAAACCCTGCCGGCCACAAATAAAAAATATAATCTTCAGTTTTACGGTGGATGCTAAAGCGGTTCTCTTACAGATGCCCATCTGTCCACAGGGGGGTGTATTGCTATGTATAAGTGGTTCTTACCGACCGTCAGTGAGGTTTTAGCCCTTGCAGAGGCTAACCCCACTCAGTCAGATGCTGGCGCTCTTGACAGTGCGGGCAATCTGTGCCACCCACCACTGACAGCCAGCGCCGGTGAAACAGACAGAAAGCGCCTCAAAGCTGAACGGGAATGGTCTGGCGCGATCGCCGCCCTCAGCTGTCTCCTGCAACAAGAAATAGCCCGAAACCCCTTCGAGAAGGCGCAGCCGTCCCGCCTGCGAGAGGAAAGCAGCGCAGCGCCGCCGTTGTGCCTGCGAAGAGAAACCCATCACCCCATCACCCCCTCACCTGTCAAAGGCTTGGTCTTGTCCGGACCAGCGCCGGTCTTGAGTCACCCAGCCCTGGTGGCCAACTATTCGGCGTGGGCATTCACAGGTGCCGAATTCCATTCACCGGCACTCCCACCCCCTCCTGCTGCACAGTTGCCGGTCGCAGCCTTCTGCGCCACACCGGCACCTTACTCCCGACCGGCAATACTGCCCTTACTCCCCGCCGACCCCTTGACAAATGAGCAATTTTGTATTATACTAACCCCTCACTTCAGTCTAGCCGTCGTTCTGGGAGAGTCGCTATTTAAGCAAATGGCGAACATCAAGCGGGGGTTTACGGACACCGCTGTCCGTAATCAAGAACAGCAGAGCGACACCTGGGGCGAACCGGCATTCCAGTTTTCCTTTGACCCAGAAGTCATCTGGCAGGTTTGGCAAACCCTGCGCCCCCGCGCCGCACTCACAAGCAGTGCCGGCCAGCTTTCCGAACTCGATAACCTAGTTGAGCAGTTCGCGCCGGTCGCCCCCCATTACAAAACAGTCACCCAGTTTGCCAAACTGCTTCTGGAATTTCAGCCAGAACCGGCACAGACAGAAGTCCGGGCGCTTCCCCCAGCGCCTGGACTCGACAGCGCCGCCAGAGCCGAATTGGACAGCAGGGCAGCCCTGTCGCGCCGGTGTGGCGCATCCGAAACAAATCGCATTGCTGTGCGCCAAACCAATTCAGAGCAGATAAAAAATTCCCCACCTGTGCCAGAAAAAGACGCCAATTCTGCGCCGACAACCCCCAAATCAAATCTGAACACAGACGCCCTCAACCAGCGCATCGAACAGCTCAACAGCTCCAGCAGCAAAACCTTCAGCGAACAATCCCAACCACAAGACGTAGAATTGCTGCAAGCCCTAGCCCACGAAGTGCGCACCCCGCTGACCACCATTCGCACCCTCACCCGCCTGCTGCTCAAACGTCCCAAACTCGATGCAGAAATCAGAAAGCGGCTGGAAATGATTGACCGCGAGTGCAGCGAGCAAATCGACCGATTCAGCCTAATTTTCCGAGCCGTAGAGCTAGAAACCTCACAAACAACCCTCGTGCCGGTGCGGCTAACACCCACCTCCCTCGCCTCCGTGATCAGCAGCTGCATCCCGCGCTGGCAAAAAAAAGCTTCCCGGCGAAACATCACCTTAGATATCCTCCTCCCCCAGAAAATGCCATCCGTAGTCAGCGACCCCACCATGCTCGATCAAGTCCTCACCGGCCTGATAGAAAATTTTACCTGCACTCTCCCCCTGGGCGGTCACATGCAAGTACAAGTAATCCCAGCCGGTCACCAACTCAAAGTGCAGCTGCAATCTCAAGCCGACAGCACCGGCAAATTGCCAGTCTCAGGACAGCCCGCCATGAAATCCATCGGACAGCTGCTGATGTTCCAGCCAGAAACCGGCAACCTCAGCCTCAACCTGAGCGTCACCAAAAATCTCTTCCAAGCCCTAGGCGGAAAACTGATCGTGCGGCACAAACCCCAACAGGGAGAAGT
>CAZJNL010001220.1:0-2075 GCA_964546515.1 uncultured Oscillatoria sp. | reverse complement strand
AGGCTTCTCCCCAGCTAGATGCCAGGTACTTAAGCTTTTTTCTAAGATTTGTGAGAGTTTAGCGCTGCCGCAGGCGTCTTGCTATAAAATGAACATGCGATAGCTACAAAAAAAATCTAGGCCACTGCTCCTTAAACGCCTAACAACACAGGAGCAACGGTTATTTTGCATCGCCTAGCGAGCGACAACAGGCGCTGCATAAATCCCGCTCGTTTGTGGGGTGGGACTGTGCGAGACAGCGCTACCGATGCCTCTTTGAAGGGACGGCTGATGCCTCACCCCCACGTAAAATCCCGAAAAATATCCTAGAAAACCGTTCGGTAAATCCGGCGACTTCATCCCGAAAACTGACGGGATATGCAATTTCCAAGCGTCTCGACATTGGCTGCGGTAACATTTACGCAACTCGAGCGCGGAACGACTTACTCGCGCTTGTTACCTAAGCTTCCATCCCCCGGATTGCCAAACAAGCCGGGGGGTGCAATTTTTCCATCTCCAAAACCTAAAAATTGAGGGGCGATAGCCCATCCCCTTGATGGGTTCCTGCAATTATCCCCGGATCGGAGCGCTTGCTTTCTTCCCCGATGGGCGGGCGCGGCATATCTGTGCAGATACCACTTATACCTCACCGGCAATCCCGTGCGACAGTTTCTTAATATTTTTTTTACTCTTGCTGTTGCGGGGACTCACCTGCTCCCTGTGGGGTGGGGGCGCGGTTGGCGGCGCAGGTTCCAGCAAAATGGGATTCTCAGCCCGGAGGCCAAAGGTTAGCACCGCACTTTGAGTTTCTGTCATGGTAGTGATCTCCTCTCATTAGGCAAAGTTTATTGCCAACGGTACTTAGTCTAACACCCCCGATTTGGGATTCCAAGCTGCTTGAGCGGTATTAGTGTCAACAGCGGGCGCGTGCCTGACATCAAATTCCCGGATTGAAAATTTTTTTGGCAACTTAACTGAGAATATTTAGCACTTGATGTATGCTGGGACTAGAGGCTCAACCCCAGGGAGCTTTCCGGAAAGGGGGGGGAGTCGCAACGGAAAATTAGTGCGAATAGATTTCATCTGTGGGTCAAATGAATCAGTCGGAGCAAGACTTGGAAGCCGGTGAGATTGTGGAGGGAACCGGGCTTTGCGGTGGCAAGTTGATCAGCGATTGCGAGAGCTAGAGATTCCCTGGTGCGACTGGCCTGCCCTTGAGGGTTCAGATCCGTACCGCAGCAGCTGCAGCCCTACTCTGGAGCGTGTTCAGGCAGTTGCAAGCCCCTCGCCAAGAGCAAATCAGCTGGCTATTGCGCAGCTGGCGGAAAAAGTTTTGAGTGTGGCTAAGGTTGACATGGCGCACGCCCGCATGGCCCATCGGGCGTGCGAATGAATAAAATGCCCAATGCCCAATGCGATGATGCCCAAAGACCATTAGCCACTGACAACCAAGCATTAACAAGCAACTAACAATGAGTCACTCTGACAAGCAAATCTCAGACTTCAACCTGCAAGGGCGTCTCCTCGGTTTCGTGTTTGAAGATGGCTACAAGCTCAAGTACCTGCGACTGGCCACTGCAGAGGGCGAACTTTGCATCAAAATGGCCAAACCGTTGCGGGTTAGTTTCGACCGGTCTTTGATGCCAGGGGACTGGGTGCGGGTTGCAGGTGTTACAAAGCTAGATTGGAAAACTGGCGAGAGCAAACAGAAAGCCTATGTCTTGGAAAGGACTGCCCCCGCAGTGACGCACGCCCCACAGGCGGTTTCCGCAGCACCGGCACCGGCTGCCCAACCCAAAGCTACAATTCTGGTATGTCAAAAATCTGATTGCTGCCAGCGCGGCGCGAGACAAGTCTGCCAAGCGATAGAGGCGAGTTTGCGCGAACGCGGACTGGAAGACAGAGTAACAGTCAAAGGCACCGGCTGCATCAAACAGTGCAAAAAGGGGCCAAATGTTGTGGTGATGCCCGACAAAACCCGCTACAGCCGGTTTCACCCTTCAGAAGTCCCAGCACTTATAGAAAAGCATTTTTGCGAGGAGACTGCCCCAGAGGATGCCGGTGTGCTAAAGCTGACGGAGGTTAAGTGATATAGG
>CAZJNL010001219.1:0-2079 GCA_964546515.1 uncultured Oscillatoria sp. | reverse complement strand
TTGGTTGATACGCCTTGGTTGAGAGACTCTCTCAGCTTATGTATTTGTTAGCGACCGTTAAAGGCTGTTAGCAAAAAAGTGTCGGAAACCGATAACTCGGATGTGCGCGAATACGAACTTTTTACCAAGGAGCGAACCGGCAGTGGGCCAAAAGTTCGCTCCCTCGGTCGCCTCAGGGAAGCGCCGGATGGAACCGGCATCTTAGCTTTCACGCCTCGCGCATTCACGGGTCGAGAATTTGAAACCACAGCTGACGCCATTCGATTTTTGGCCCGACATGCAGGCATCAAAGTTTCCCTGTAGCTCCCCACTCTAACGCCCTTTTACGCAACTGCGGAAACCCAAATAATCCCGCAGGGGCGGGGTTACTCCAGATAACTGTGGCGAGCGCGGTTGTAGGGGCGGGTTCACCCGAAATCTTTTTGACACAGCGACGGGTATTAATAAACCCGCCCCCCAAACCCGCCCCCCAAACCCGCCCCGACTGATTACGGATAGAAACACATTTGGGGCAATCCCAGAGTTTCATCCCAGCCCATCATCAAATTGACACACTGGATAGCTTGACCGGCTTGACCCTTAATTAAGTTATCAATCGCTGACATAACGATAACCCGGTCAGTGCGCTGGTCAACTTCCACCCCGATATAGCAGAGATTGGTGCCGGCAGCCCACTTGGTTTGGGGGTAAACACCGGCAGGCAAAACCTTCACCCAAGGACAGGAGCGGTAGAAAGCCGAGAAAATCGTAATCAAATCTTCCCGCACCAGCCCCGGATCGCGCAAGGTGGCGTAAACCGTCGCCAAAATCCCCCGCACCATCGGAATCAGGTGCGGCGTAAACTGCACCAAAACTTCGTGACCGGCCAAATCGCTGCAAATTTGCTCAATTTCCGGAGTGTGCCGGTGGCGGGCAACATTGTACGCTCCCAGGGAGTTATCCGCTTCCGCGAGCAACATATTAGTTTTGGCTTGTCGCCCCCCGCCAGAAGTGCCCGATTTAGCGTCAATAATGGCAGTTTCCGTCAAAATTAAACCCTGCTTGAGCAGGGGCGACAGCGCCTGCAGACTGGCGGTGGGATAGCAGCCCGGACAGCCTATCAGCTGGGCTTCCCTAATCCGATCGCGGTACAGTTCCGGCAAACCGTAAATAGCTGCAGCCGCTACTTCTTTATCGGTGCGCTCGCCGCCGTACCACGCCTTATAGGTTTCTAAGTTAGCAAACCTGTAGTCAGCGGAGAGATCGAGAACCTTGCACCCCTTTTCCAGCAGTGCCGGTGCCATCTTCCACGCCAAACCGTTCGGTAGCGACAGAAACACCACTTGACAGCGCTGGGCAATGGTTTCTAAGTCTATGGGTTCCACCGGCAGGCTGACAGCGTGCCCCAAATGGGGGTAAAGATCCGAGAAAGGCTTGCCGGCACTGCTTTCGCCCCCCATATAAGCCAGTTTCAGCTTTGGGTGATCCATCAGCAGCCGCACCAGCTGCACCCCGCCATAGCCAGACGCCCCAACTATCCCAACCGGCACTCGCCCTAAATCATCCATAATCCTTTTCCCGTATAGCGTTTTCTTTGATAGTTTAGCTCGGGAAGCATTTTATACCAGGTTGCCCTCTAGAATCAGCGCTCCCAGCGGCAATAGCCTTAAGGCCGGAGCCAATCACACTCATAGTGTGTAGATTTACAGCCATCATAACCTGTATGTTTTGGGGGTGACAGTAAATCCTCAGCTAAAAAAATTTGGCGAACAGGTTCGGAAATTCAGAAAAGCGAGAGGTCTTTCTCAAGAAGAGTTAGCCGAACTAGCAGGACTGCACCGCAACTACATCGGTGGTATTGAGCGGGGGGAGAGAAACGTCGCCCTCTTGAATATTCTGCGGTTAGCCAAGGCTCTAGGAATATCACCCAGCGACTTGTTGAAGGGACTTGAGTAAATGGTATCGCCGTATACAGGTCTTACCGTCGAAGCTTGGCCAGCAAAAACACGGGAATTAATAGAACAGCACCCACTCACTCCGAATGAAATATAGCGTTTCTCAGATTAGTGTGCTGCGGAGAAACTCGGTAGGGGCGGGCAC
>CAZJNL010001218.1:0-2079 GCA_964546515.1 uncultured Oscillatoria sp. | reverse complement strand
ACTTCTATAACGTCTTTTTTTTCGAGCAGGTTCAAACACCAGTCGTCAGGAAGTCAAACGCCGTCTGAAACTGGTTATCGCCCACGATCGGGCTGACCTCTCCCCCGAGATGATTGAGTCCATGCAGAAAGAAATCCTGGCAGTGGTGTCGAGGTATGTTGAACTGGAGATGGATGGATTGGAGTTTTCTCTGGAGAGCAGCCAGCGGGCGACGGCGCTGATTGCCAATTTCCCCATCCGCAGAGTAAAATCCAATCAGCCTGAAGAGTAACCCCGGCTCGGGGATGCCGGCAATTTGGCTGGCTATCGGGCAGGGGCTGCCGGTGGGAACCTTTTGCGACAACAGCCCGGTGGAACCGTGCGTGAAGCGGTTGCAGTTCATCCAGACACTCGGGCGTGGAGTGCCTTCAGTTGCGACAGCTCCTCCACCAGACGAGCAGGCAGGGGCACACCCAAGCAATCGAGGGCGAGCTTGATGCGCAATCGCCAGTCATGCCGAGCCAAGTTCTCAGCATAATTGCGTTTGTGGGTAGCTTCAAGGCGCGGTTTGTCCTGCCAGAGTTCCTCTATGAATTCGACACTTGCTTGCGCGTCATCCGGCAATTCAATTGTTGCGTCCTCCCAGCACAATAATTCGTCAGCGACAGGTGCGGTTGGTCGTTTCCCAAGTATCGCGCAACCGGCACCCCCACATTCAAACCATCGCAGCGTGACAAACGAATAGGGGAACTGCCGCATGCCGGGATACATCGTGTCAAACGCCAGCGCTATCTTGGTTCTTCTCAGGATTTTAAAAAGCAGCATCCGGTCTTCTCGATCTCGGCGATTTTTATAGCTATTTTTGGGAAATATTTCCCGATGGCGAATCGTGTATCGATAGTAGATTCGCCCCGTTTCGGGGGTTAAAAGTGTTAGTAAATGCGCGGTGGTACTGTTCTGGAATTCGCCCGTAACTGACCAAATCAAAGGGACGATTTAGCTCGCCGGAACCGTGAGTGAGAATATCGGCTCCAAAAGGCACCAGCGATACCGGTATACCGAAATATTTCTGGAGGTCGTCAATCAGTTCTGGCATGGCCACAAATAAACGATCTAGATTGCGGGTGTATTTAGGGTAGATAGGAAAGTCCCAAGCATCGAAGATATAGGCGGCAACAATGTCAAATTTTTCTCGCCAGCCGGGGATACTTGAGAGCATTGTTAGATCGGCTCCGCTGATGGCAATAATGAATAAAATTTTTGGCCTGTCCTGTGATTGGAAAGAATTATCCGGCAGCTTGTAGAGGCCGGTTGTGCGGCGGACTGCCTTCTTTAAAAGTTCAGTCGCATACATCGGGTGTTCGTGCGCCCACTGGGTGACGCTGCGGGCGGTTGGCACCAAGAGTTGCCCGTCACAGGTTCGCACCAGCAAATCTTCTAATTCAAAAACAGTGTCCCAGGATACGCTGGAATTCAAACCCCGCGCAGAAAGTAGATAAATACTCATTTTAAATTCATCGTTTATGTCGCTACACTGCGAGCCACCAACGGACGAAGGCGCTGATTGCAAATTTTCCCATCCGCAGAGTAAACGCCAAGGCTGATTCTTAGCAGCTGCTTGGGGAATGCCGGTTTGTGCGCTGTTGGCCAAGCTTTTATCCAGGCAATGTTGCCCTTTCGACTTGCCTGCGTCCTTGGAAGCAGTTCCTTCTACAATAACACATTCTTGAAATTTTGTCAAGACTAGGTGGCAATTTCTGTCGCGGGCATGCGGGGCGTCTTCAACTACTCTCCTGCAGCCTGCAAGATATCAGCGTACAGTTGATTGCTAACCCGGAAACCAGCCAGGGCGATGAGAGCGTCACAAATCACCCCACTCTCGCAGGTTTTTGAGGTCGGTTTGAAAATCTTCGACATCGCAGTTGACGCAAATTCCGCGTCTGGAGAGTTCCTGTTGGAACTCGATTCAAGGCATGCCGGCTAGGTGGCAGGCGAAAGCCGGTGCTGAGTTTCTTTTGCTGGTAGAGCGGAATGGCAATTTCTCGCTTAAGTTCGTCTTCTGACATTCCTGCTGCCTTAAGGATGTCATCGGAAATGACT
>CAZJNL010001217.1:0-2081 GCA_964546515.1 uncultured Oscillatoria sp. | reverse complement strand
TAGCGCCCTTGAGGTTGGCACCATTCAAGTGGGCGTTAAAGAGGTTGGTGTCAGACAGGTCGGTATAACTCAGGTCAGCACCTTTGAGGTCAGCATTGCTGAGATCGGCTCCACTCAAATCAGCCGTCTTCAGGTTGGCACCTTGCAGGTTGGCACCTCTGAGGTTGGCACCTCTGAGGTTAGCTCGTTGCAGGTTGGCACCTGCTAGGTGCGAACCATTCAAGTCAGCAGAAAAGAGATTGCTCTCATTGAGATGGGCGTGACTGAGATCGGAACCCCTGAGGTTCGCACCGCCCAGCATTACCCCCGTCATTTTTGCGCCCTCCAGACTGCACCCCTGACACTGTTTGGTTTGCGGCAATCGTTTGACGTGTGCCCCTCCGCCCAACAGCCGGTGCAAAGTGCCATCAGCAGTGCGCTGCTCGCTAGTAGGATTCTCAGTTTCATATTTTTTTCCCTTCAGCTGTCCCACTCACCGGGGTTCCTTGTGGGAAGTGCCCCACTCACAAAATTTCTTTTCTGTCAATAAGGGGAACACCCCTCATCCTCCCCTTGACTCAGCTTGTTCAAACCCCAATCAGGAGAGAGGGCGTTAGGGGGCAGTGGGCGCTGAAAGAAAATAGGACAATCCGCAGGCACTGCTAGTCTTAGATCCCCCCAACCCCCCTTAAAAAGGGGGGCTAGTATTCTTCCCCCCCTTTTTAAGGGGCGGTGCCACCTACGGAGACCGCCCAGGCTAAGGGGGGATCTGGGGCTTGAGACTCAAGCGTGCGTAAGTCCTAAGAAAACCAATGCCAGCGTGCGAGCGTGCCCCATTCCCCGGCTTCCTTGATGTGGGGATTGCATTTTTGCCGGTTTGCCTGTAATATGTGTAAACTGAAATAACGGTATCCCGACCGAAGAACCGGGGTTTAGGAGAGGAAGGTTTAATGAGTCCGTGGCAATGCATCGGGGATTGGTGCCGGCAGCAGTCCAGTAACAGGGTGAAACTCAGTCCAGTGAAAAGGTTTGTGTCCCTCTTCTTGATGGGGGTGACCTTAAGTGTGGTGGTGGCGTCGTGCACCGGCAATTCTACCAGCACCGGCGGCGGCGAGGCGCAAGTCGGCAGTGCGCAAGGCGGCGACGTGCAGCTGACCTTGGTTTCCTATGCCGTCACCCGCTCCGCCTACGAAAAAATCATCCCGCAGTTCGCGCAAGAGTGGAAGCAGAAGCACAACCAGAACGTTACCTTCAATCAAAGCTATGGCGGATCTGGCTCCCAAGCTCGCGCTGTGGTTGACGGGCTGGAAGCCGATGTCGTGGCGCTAGCCCTCGCCCTGGACACCAAGAAGGTTGAGAAAGCTGGGCTGATTCAGCCCGGGTGGGAAAGCGAAGCGCCCAATAACGCCATCGTGCACAAATCCGTGGCGGCGATCGTCACCCGAGACGGCAATCCCAAAGGCATCAAAACTTGGGATGACCTGGCCAAAGATGGGGTGAGCACGATTACCGCTAACCCCAAAACCTCTGGGGGTGCCCGGTGGAATTTCCTGGTTTTGTGGGGTGCGGTGAGCAAAACCGGCGGCGATGACGCCAAAGCGGAGGAATTCACCGCCAAAGTGTACAAAAACGTGCCGGTGCTGCCCAGAGATGCCCGTGAAGCCAGCGACGTCTTTTTCAAGCAAGGTCAGGGGGATGTCTTAATCAACTATGAAAACGAAGTGATTCTGGCTAAGGCGAACGGCCAGAACCTGCCCCATATCGTGCCTGATGTCAACATCTCTATCGACAGTCCTGTCGCCGTCGTCGATACAAATGTAGACAAACACAAAACTCGCGAAGTGGCAGAAGCCTTTGTTAAGTTTCTTTACACGCCAGCCGCCCAGCGCGAGTTTGCCAAAGTGGGATTCCGTCCCATTGACCCCGCTATTGAGCAAGAATTTGCCAGCGTGTATCCCAAGATTAAAACCCTGTTCACGGCTCAAGATTTGGGAGGGTGGGATGAGATTCAGAAGAAGTTCTTCGATGACGGTGCTATTTTTGATAAAATTCAGGCTAACCTGAAGAAATGACCTAACTTTCAATTTGGTCGGCGCTCGCCG
>CAZJNL010001216.1:0-2082 GCA_964546515.1 uncultured Oscillatoria sp. | reverse complement strand
CGAGTGGCCATGCAAGACCGCATCCACCAGCCCTACCGGCAGTCTCTGATTCCCGGCTACTCGGCGGTGCGCTTTGCGGCGCTGGATGCCGGCGCTTACGGGATGGTCATCAGTGGCGCTGGGCCAACTCTGCTGGCACTGGCGGATGAGAACACCGCACCGGCAGTCGGGGCGGCAATGGCTGCCGCTTGGAAACAGGCGGGGGTTACCGCCTCCGTGAAAGCCCTCTCTCTGGACAGGCAAGGGGCAACCTGCGCCTAGCAACAATTATTTACGAACGCAGCAGTGACCTCAACCGGCAATAAACCGGGGGCAGGCACGGGGGCATGCCCCTACCATCCAAAGAAACCCGGTTTCTGGTACTGCACAGGGAGCAACCTGCGCCTAGCAACAATTCTTTACGAAAGCTGCAGTGGCCATAGCGCCTGCTTAACGGTAGCAACCGCTACCGTTTTTTGTTGCGGCCCTCCCCTTAACAAAACTTAACTAAAAGTTATCCGTATTATTAATTTTTTAAATAGAAGAGAAAAATCAGCAGGACTTTGAACCTGTTTGACTTATAGCTTTGTAGCCGGAGATACATGTAAAAACTAATTAAACGTATAAGCATCAATGGCCATGCCTGCAAGGCAAGTATTGACTCGCATTTATGGTAGTTGTGTGTTTTTTCTTGGGAAAAGTAGTTTGCAAAAGTTCACTTAACTTAATACAATAGAGACACAAGCGAATAGGTATATATCCTCAACCATGCCTCCCATTGAATTTCCCTGGCTAACGACTATCATCCTGTTGCCCCTAGTGGCAGCCCTGGCCATTCCCGCGATACCCGATAAAAGCGGCAAAACCGTCCGCTGGTACGCCCTGGGGGTGGGGTTAACAGACTTGGCGCTGAGCGTGTGGGCTTTTTGGAGTCACTACGATTGGCAAAATTCAACACTGCAGCTGGCCGAGAGCTATCCCTGGGTGCCGCAGCTGGGCCTAAATTGGTCTGTGGCGGTGGACGGGCTGTCAATGCCGCTGATTGTGCTCACCGGCTTAGTCACCACCCTGGCCACCTTCGCGGCTTGGAACGTCAGCAAAAAGCCGCGTTTGTTTTACTTCCTGATGCTGGCAATGTACAGCGCCCAGATTGGGGTGTTTGCCGCCCAAGACATGCTGCTGTTCTTCCTGATCTGGGAACTGGAGCTCGTGCCGGTGTACCTGCTAATCTCCATCTGGGGCGGGCCAAAGCGCCAGTACGCTGCCACCAAATTCATCCTCTACACCGCACTGGGTTCAATCTTCATTCTGGTTGCCGGTTTAGCAATGGCCTTCTATGGCGATACAGTCACCTTTGACATGGCGGCTATCGGGCAAAAGAACTTCCCGATGGCGTTTCAACTGCTCGCCTACGCCGGCTTCTTGATTGCCTTCGGCGTCAAACTCCCCATCTTCCCCCTGCACACTTGGCTTCCGGACGCCCACGGTGAAGCTTCAGCGCCAGTTTCCATGATTTTGGCCGGGGTATTGCTGAAAATGGGAGGCTACGGGCTGATCCGCATGAATATCGAGATGCTTCCCGACGCACATGTCCACTTCGCGCCGGTGCTGGTTGTGCTGGGTGTGGTCAACATTGTCTACGGCGCTTTAACCGCCTTCGCTCAAGACAACCTCAAGCGGCGGCTGGCTTGCTCCTCGATTTCCCACATGGGCTTCGTTCTGATTGGCATCGCTTCCTATACAGAACTGGGCCTCAACGGGGCAATGCTGCAAATGATTTCCCACGGGCTGATTGCAGCGGCGCTGTTCTTCCTCGCTGGCGTAGCCTACGAGCGCACCCACACCCTGGCCATCGAAAAAATGGGAGGCATGGCCAAACATATGCCTAAAGTGTTCGCGCTGTTCACCGCCGGTTCGATGGCGTCTCTGGCTTTGCCCGGAATGAGCGGATTTGTCAGCGAGCTGACGGTATTCTTGGGCTTGTCAACCAGTGACGCTTACAGCTCCAGCTTCAAAGTTGTGATGATTCTGCTGGCTGCAGTCGGGCTGATTCTGACTCCGATTTATCTGCTCTCCATGCTGCGCGAAGTGTTCACCGGCGCG
>CAZJNL010001215.1:0-2082 GCA_964546515.1 uncultured Oscillatoria sp. | reverse complement strand
CTCCAGCGACCGGCTGGATTGCCGCCGTGATTTTTTTGCCGCACCCGGTCGGGACTGGTGGGAATAAAATCGTAGTAATCTCCCCCCACCCGGTTGGCCGTTTGACAGCGAGCCGCCAGCTCAACCCCTTGAATTTGCGGGCACAGGCGCGGAAGCAGCCGCAGCTGGATTTCCGCCCCAATTTCCAGCTCGCGGTCGAGGCGCTCCTTCTGGCGCAGCTCAACGGTCAGCTCGTCATTTTCAATCGCCACTGCAGTTTGGTCAGCCACCAAGCGGACTAACTTCTGGCGCGTTTCCGTCCACTCATATTCTGGGTTGCGGCTGAAAACGTACAGGCGACCCCGCTCGGCATTCTTAGCCAAGATAGCAGTGCCGAACAGTTGAACATCGGGCCCCAAGCTGCGGCTGACGTGATAGTCGAGAGTCGCGGGGTTGGGCGTCACGGTGGCAGTTTTCGAGAAGGTCGCCGTAGCTTGACGGGTGGCTGCCTCCAGCGCTTGGCGTATATCCTGACACTGGCGACCTGACTGGCAGTGCAGTCGCTGCAGCCGAACTTGACCGTTCGGCTTAAACAGCACCAACGCTCCCCCGTCCGCATCCGTGACCCGACTGGCCACCAGGGGAATCAGCTCCAAAAACTGATTGAGATTGTTAAAGCTGCGCAGGGCGAACCCCAAGGAACTGAGCAAATCCAGGATTTTGTGCTGTTCCCGCTGCAAACGCGCCACCAGTTCTTTGAGGGCAAAAACCGGTGTCATGTCTGTAGGGGCACAACTGTTCGCTGAGGGTACAGAGGGTGATGGCCGGCGAGGCAGAGGTACAGCAGTCATCGGAGTAGGGGTAATTCAGGTGACGGGAGGCTCTGGAAATCGGATTGGGTACAACGAACAAGGGAAGCCAAAAGAAGTTCCGAAGGCTTGAGGCGCAACTGTGTGCGCTCCGCACTCTGTGCAGGCTAACTATAGCGGCTTTTTGACGGTGCTGCCGCACAGCGAGCGGAATTCACTATCAGGCGCTAATCACAGTCAGATTCTTGTAGAGACGCGATTTATCGCCTCTTCTTCTGTGCCCCCGAAGGGCGTTTACAGGTTTGAGGCTGACCCGGAGGCGTGGACGTAAAAGCCAGCTTTTGACAGCATTTGCAAGTCTCTCAAGCCTGAGAGGTAAACGGGTCAACTTTTATAGCATGCCACCGGCTATCCTGTCAAGATAGCCTGACAGTTTTGGCTGCCAGTCCTGCTATTCCACACCCGACGAGATCGATCTCCCGCTATTACCGGATTATTGTACTTTAGTCAATTTACCTAGGAAAGCAGTATTTGCCGAAATATTCCGCTGGGGGGATTACCTGCGCGATTGAGATTTTAAAATTTAGGGCCGCCCGGAGCGGGCCCTGCTGCTGCCAGCCACTAGCCACTGAGCAGGGCTTCCACAAACTCATAGCTGGAAAACGGGCGCAGGTCTTCAATGCCTTCACCGGCACCGATAAAGCGGATCGGCAATCCCAGCTGCTTCACCACGGCTAAAGCTACGCCTCCCTTATCAGTTCCGTCCAGTTTTGTCAACACCACCCCGCTCAGCTGGGCCACCTCCGAGAAAACTTGGGCTTGGCGCAAGCCGTTTTGACCCAGAGTGGCGTCCAAAACCAGCAGGGATTCAATCTTGGCGTCAGGGGCTTTTTTATCGATAATCCGCCGCACCTTACTGAGTTCCTCCATCAGGTTTTTCTTATTCTGCAGCCGACCGGCAGTGTCAACCAGCAGCAGCTGCACCTCTCGCGATCGGGCTGCGGCGATGGCATCAAACACCACCGCTGCCGGGTCGGTGTTCTGCCCCGGATTGGCAATCACCTCCACGCCGCTGCGCAAACCCCATATTTTAACTTGCTCCACCGCCGCCGCCCGGAACGTGTCCGCTGCAGCAATCAAACAGCGGTAGCCGGATTTCTGGGCGATGTGGGCAATTTTGCCGATCGTGGTAGTTTTGCCCGCACCGTTGACTCCCGTGATCAGCCAGATGTTAAGCTGCTCTTTTTCCGGGGCGAAGGTGGGATTGTACGAAAAGCCGGTGGGCCGGTCGAGC
>CAZJNL010001214.1:0-2094 GCA_964546515.1 uncultured Oscillatoria sp. | reverse complement strand
CAAGCAGTAAAAAAGTAGGGTGCGTTCCGCACGCCAAATCACTCCACTTCTAGGGAGTATTCAACAATGCGGAACGCACCCCACAAAGGAAACTTCCGGTGCGTTCCGCCGGCAATTACACCTCACTTATAAGGAGTATTCAATCAGGCGGAACGCACCTACCTATTTACTACCCCGTGCTTCTAACAGTGCGCCACAAGGAGGGCAGCATAAGCGAGCGCCGCTTCCACCTGCTCTTTCCTCAGCTCATACTCCGCCATCACCTCTTCCAAACTCATCCCCCCCGCCAGCGAACCAATCACAATAGACACAGGAACTCGCGTTCCGGCTTTTCCCCGGCGCACCGTGATGGATGCTGGCATCTGTAACGATCAGGGGCGCAATTTCCATTGGAGTCAGCTCAGAAAAGTCGCAAAAGATTAGCCTTTTCATTCATTGTACAGTGCGGGGCAGCTGTCCGTTGCAATGGAATCCGCACAGCTGGACAGGGCGTCGAAGGTACCCGGCACCCCCTCGCTCCGCGCCTCCGCCTTTCAATCCGTGTCGCGCCCCCTACCCCTCCCCAAGGATTTGCGGCAAAATAAACAAAAGTATATATTCCTATCCCTTTGACAAACTCCCTTAACAATGCCACTGCAGGAACTCACTCGCCCATCTGAACTCCCCCAAACACCGGCACCCGAGCGGGGTTTCGACTGTGACGTTGCTATCGTCGGTGCCGGCATTGCCGGCGCAACCCTCGCCGCCGCCTTAAAAAATTCCGGCCTGAAAGTCACCCTCATCGAGGCCCAAACCCAAGCCGCCGCCGCCTCCAAACAGCAAGTTTACGCGGTTTCCCTGCTTTCAAGCCGCATTTTTCAGGGAATCGGCGTCTGGGACAAAATCCTGCCCAAGATCGCCACTTTCACCCAAATTCGCCTCTCCGATGCCGATCATGCCGGTGTCGTGCAATTCCAACCGGCAGACTTGGGCACAGACGCCCTCGGCTATGTCGGCGAGCATCGCGCCATCCTGCCAGCATTGCAGGAGTTTATCAACGGATGCCCCAACATCACCTGGCTGTGTCCCGCTGAAGTCGTGAGCGTGGACTGCCAGCCCGATGCCGTTCTTGTAGAGACGCGATTTATCGCGTCTCCCACCAGCCTACCCGATACCCCTGTTGTAGAGACGCGATTTATCGCGTCTGAATCTATCGCGTCTGAATCTATCGCCTCTGAATCGAGCGCCTCTCCCACCCAACCGGGCGTTCCCCGCCTCATCCGCACGCGCTTGCTCGTCGCCGCAGACGGAGCCCGCTCGCCCGTGCGCATTGCCGCCGGCATCCGCACTCGCGGCTGGAAATACTGGCAATCCTGCATCACCACCCGCATTAAACCCGAAAAACCCCACAATAACATCGCCTACGAGCGCTTCTGGCCCAGTGGCCCGTTTGCCATCCTCCCCCTGCCGGACAACCGCTGCAATATCGTCTGGACAGCCCCTCACGAGGAAGCCAAAGCCCTATTTGAACTCGACGACGAGCAATTCCTGGCGGAACTGACAAAGCGGTATGGCACCCAGATGGGGCGTCTGGAATTGGAAGGCAAGCGGCTGATGTTCCAAGTCCAGCTCATGCAAAGCGAGCGCTATGTCCTCCCGCGCCTCGCCCTGATTGGCGACGCGGCGCACTGCTGCCATCCCGTGGGCGGACAGGGGCTGAATTTGGGCATCCGGGATGCGGCGGCGCTCGCCCAAGTGCTGCAGGACGCCCACCTGCTTGGGCAAGATATCGGTTCTGTGCCGGTGCTTGCCGGTTACGAGCGCTGGCGGAAACTGGAAAACCTGACTATTCTGGGATTTACCGATTTCCTCGACCGGCTGTTTTCTAACAATTGGCTGCCCCTAGTTGCCATTCGCCGGCTGGGTTTGTGGGTGCTGCGCAACATTGGGCCGGTGAAAGTCTTTGCCTTGCGGCTGATGACCGGCATGCAGGGGCGCACTCCCCAACAGGCGTTGCGCTAGAAGCTAACCCCAGATATTTTGGATGCCCGGATTTTGGATTTTGGATGCCCGGATTTTGGATTGAAAAAAACGGCTGGAACGAGTAGGGTGCGT
>CAZJNL010001213.1:0-2097 GCA_964546515.1 uncultured Oscillatoria sp. | reverse complement strand
TGCCAGGTATTGTTGCCCTTCAAGCCGCCATCCACCTCAATCCAGGGATCGAGTCCGCGCTGATCGCACATCTGGCGCAGCTTGCGAATTTTGGGCACCACAGCCGGGATAAAGCTCTGCCCGCCGAAGCCCGGGTTGACGCTCATGATCAGCACCAAATCGCAGACTTCCAGCACATACTCAATCAGTTCCAGAGGAGTGGAAGGATTGAGAACCACACCCGAGAGCTTGCCCAGTTCCCGAATCTGGCAGAGAGTGCGGTGCAGGTGGGGCGAAGCGTTGTGCTCGGCGTGAACCGAGATAATATCAGCCCCCGCCTTAGCGAAGTCCTCAACGTACTTTTCCGGCTCCACAATCATCAGGTGGACATCCAGCGGCTTCTTGGTGACCGGGCGGATGGCTTCCACAATCAGCGGCCCAATGGTTATATTGGGGACAAAGCGACCGTCCATGACATCGACGTGTATCCAATCTGCGCCCGCAGCGTCCACGGCGCGAATCTCTTCTCCCAGACGGCTGAAATCCGCTGATAAGATAGATGGAGCAACAACAATAGGTTTTCGGGATGGTGCTGGTGTCATGGTTGGCGGTGTCTCCTGCGTCACGTTTCGCAATCAGTTTAACAAAATATTTATAGTTCTTTGAACGCGCCCCGCGCACCTTAATTGAGAAATTTAGGAAAATGGTAGCCTTGAATCAGCTAAGAGTTGTTAAAAAACTGGCAGGGGTTGTAGCGGTTGCGGGCTTGGCGGGACTGCCGGTGGCTGCGAGCCCCCTGGAAACCTCTGTCGGAGTTGCCGGCATCGACGCCCTCAGGTTGCACCAGCCTCCTTATAACTTGCTCGGTCGCAAGATCGCGATTGGCCAGATAGAAATAGGCCGGCCCGGACAGTTTGGTGTGGACAAAGCCGTTGACCACGATCTGGCAGTCGCCGTGACGCGGGTGTTTCAAGGCGACAACCCACCCAAGTCCAACACCAACGTCGATCCCCACGCCCAAAACGTGGCTTCCGTGATGATCAGCGCCGAAAAAGCCATGCGGGGAGTCGCACCGGCAGCGAGGCTGTACGCTTCATCCGCCACCGGCAGCCGCAGCAAAAACCGGCAAGCGCTGGAGTGTTTGGCCACCCAGCACGTCGCCCTGCAAAACGGCGGCGACGTGCGAGCGATTAACTTCAGCTTTGGCGAACCCCTCAGCCTCGATCCCCGCCCCGAGCCGGTCTTGGACGGCAACGCCCTACTGACCCAGTGCATCGACTGGTCAGCCCGAGTCCACAACGTCCTGTATGTGATTGCCGGCAATCAGGGCACAGGCGGCATTCCCATTCCCACCGACAATTTTAATGGCGTCAATATCGCCTTGAGCGGTTTAGAGGGGGGAATGTTTTCTCGGGTTGACGTTGCCAACTTGGGCAGCACATTCACAGGGTTCGCCCGCCGGCTGGCTGGCATAGAAGGGAATGTCGGTCCGCGCCGGTCAGTCAGCCTGCTAGCCCCCGGTCGGGACGTCGCCCTGCTCAACCTGGACGGCAGCGTCACCCGCGCCACCGGCACCAGTTTCGCCGCACCCCACGTTACCGCAACCGTCGCCCTGCTGCAAGAATTTGGCGATCGCCAGCTGCGCAGCAAGCCGCCCAACTGGAGCCTGGACGCTCGCCAGCACGAAGTGATGAAAGCCGTCTTGCTCAACTCAGCGGACAAAATCAAAGACAGCGGCGACGGTCTGCGCCTGGGCATGACCCGCACCATTATAGACAAGGACAGCCGCGACTGGCTAGCCTCCGACGCTTACCAAGACCTGGCTATCCCCCTGCACTCCCAAATGGGAACCGGACATCTCAACGCCTTCCGGGCTTACCAGCAATTCAGTCCCGGCGAGTGGAAACCCACCGCCCCCGTGCCGCAGGTGGGGTGGGATTATAGCACAGTCAGCGCCCCCTTGGCAAGCGATCCTCTTGTAGAGACGCGATTTATCGCCTCTGGCTCTCCGTCGCAGGGGGGAAGGCCTCAGTCCTCTTTTCAAGAGTACCTGTTGGACAAACCCTTGCAGCAGGGGAGTTTTGTCGCCATTACCCTGGCGTGGAACCGGCGGGTGGA
>CAZJNL010001212.1:0-2100 GCA_964546515.1 uncultured Oscillatoria sp. | reverse complement strand
CAGAGCAATGCTGTGAATCAGCTCACAGCCCTCGATATTCTCCCCGCCATCCATTTCAGCTGCGTGCAGCTCCCAGATGGCCTTCTGCCAAGCAGCTTGCATTCGCCTTCCTTGTTCCCAGCTCATGCCCTGGCTCTTGTCCGCTAGCGCTGTCAGCACAACCAAGGGTCGATCCCCCAGTGGGCGGAAGTGGCCAGCCGCTGCCAGCCTCGCGTCAAGCGCCCGCAATTCCTTCAGGCTAGAACCAATCGAACTGGGGAAATAGGCTCGGGCTACCGCGCAGACTACAGGCGGCCAAGTTGACGGTGCGGCAAAAGTTGACGGTGCTGCAATCAAAATCAGTCGCACAATGCCCGTCCACGCCAGCGCGGGAATCACGGACAGTGGGCCAGCCGGTTGCTCCAGGGACGTGCCCGATGCCTCCCGCAGGCGCTCGACCGGCACCGGATGTGAGATTCACCTGTTATAGCACAATCCTGTTATTCAGGTTTAAATTGTCCGATAATTCGCTTTCGGAGTTCGTCAGCCATCAGTAGCAATGGTGGGCACACGAGCAGCATCAACCATTGTACAGGAGATAGGGGTGCGGTGGCAAAGATTTTTTGTAAGGGTGGGACATAGATAATAGATAGAATCAGCGCCCACTCAACAGCGATACCCAGCCAGATCAAACGGTTGCTAAAGAAGCCTAAGCGAAAAATCGAGATCCGCTCCGATCTGCAGGCGAAAACGTTTCCATCCTGACAGGCAACGATCGCTGCCAGCGTAACAGTCGTTGCTTGACAGTAAATTGCGATCTGGGCAGCATTCGCCGAGTGTGCGAGAATGGTCAAATTCATCGCCTGCAACTCAGTAATCCCGTAGCCATTTGCCCACCAAACCAGCAGAAAACCTGTCATTCCTGCCAAACCTTCCAGCAACCCTAGAAAGCAATAGGCACGCAGCAGTAAAGACATATCCAGCAAGGGTTTCGACTTCTTGCGGGGTTTTTGGAGCAAGATGCCTGCCTCCGGCTGTTCTGCGCCCAACGCCAGCGCGGGAAGCATATCTGTGCCCAGATCGATCGCCAAAATTTGCAGAATTACTAAAGCTGGCGGAATCTTCAAAAAGACCATTGCCAGGAAAGGGATAAACTCTGCCATATTGGATGACAGGATGTAGGTGATAAACTTCCGAATATTCTGATATACAGCCCGTCCCTGTTCGAGCGCACTGACGATGGTGGCGAAGTTATCATCAATCAGCACAATATCCGCCGCTTCCCGTGCCACGTCTGTGCCACTCATCCCCATCGCAATACCGATATTGGCAGCTCTCAAAGCTGGAGCGTCATTCACGCCATCACCCGTCACGGCTACGACATGACCCATCGCCATGTAAGCCTGAACCAGCCTTAACTTCTGTTCAGGCATCACACGAGCAAAGACTAACCCGGATTTTTGATGCAATATCTGGCGAAGTTGGGCATCCGAGAGATGTCCCATGTCTTCGCCCGTAACAACCCTGGCTTTCCCATCTATTAAGCCAATTCGGCGGGCAATCGCTTCTGCGGTTAGTCCATAATCCCCGGTTACCATCGTCACCAGGATACCAGCTTGATGGCATTTGGCGATTGCATCTGCCACTTCTGCTCTCGGCGGGTCAATCATTGCCACCAGCCCAATGAAGATCAGATTTTGCTCCAGTGAGTCAGCGTCTTGCTGTTGAAGCTCCTCTTTCTGCTGGGTGGCAACTCCCAGAACTCGATAACCTCGACTCGCCAACGCATCATTAGCGGCTGAAATCTCCGCTCGTCCCGCTTCTGATAATTGTTCTATACGCCCATCTTTCAGAATCCCTTGGCAGTGTTGCAGCACATCCAACGGCGACCCCTTTGTAAACAGCAGATAGGGAGCCGTTAGCGTTTTGAGATTGGAGGATTGGTTTTCTAACTCAAACCCTAAACCTGAATCATCTGAACTTCTTTGTAGCGCGACAGTCATCATTCGTCTGCGCGAATCAAACGGAACTTCCTGAATTCTGGGAAGCTGACCGTGCAGTTTTTCAAGGTTCAATCCGTTTTTTATGGCAGCTACCAGGAGAGCGGCTTCGGTCGGATCG
>CAZJNL010001211.1:0-2103 GCA_964546515.1 uncultured Oscillatoria sp. | reverse complement strand
CAAGGTCTAGCTTGACAGGCGAGACGCCTGTCCTACGTCCTAACCTAAGTGGCTAGTGCTATAATTGTAGCAGAAATCGATAAGGCGTCACCCTACCAGCACCTCTGCCAATCACCGGGAGGTTTTCGGCTGGGGAAAACAAATTTGAAAAACAGCACCATTGCTGCTTTCAATCTCTAGTTTACCTCGCAACTGGCGAGTCAGGGCGCGGAGCAGGCGCAGGCCCAGAGAATTGGTTTTTTGGGAGTCAAAGCCTTCAGGAAAGCCCACTCCATTATCCCGCACAATCAGGAGCAGTTGCTGCTCAGGACAGACAGAGAAATCAATGCCTATCTCACCGGCCCGGTTCTCTGGAAATGCGTGTTTCAGCGAGTTAGAAACCAGCTCATTGATGATTAAGCCACAGGGAATGGCCGTATCCAGACTTAGGGACACATCCTCAACGCGCAGCTTGGTGCGAATCCGGTTACTGTTTATATTATACGAAGCAAAAAGGCTGTACGCAAGATTTTTGATATAATCCGCAAAGTCAATTTTTGCCAGAGTGTCAGACTGGTAAAGTTTTTCATGGATCAGGGCCATCGAGCGAATGCGATTCTGGCTGTCTTCCAGGATAGAGAGGATACGCGAATCTTCAATGTACTGCGACTGCAGTGAAAAGATGCTGCAGATCACCTGCAAGTTGTTTTTCACCCGGTGGTGGACTTCTTTAAGCAGGAGTTCTTTTTCATGCAAAGAGGCTTTCAGCTGCTCGGAAGCCCGCTGGCGCTCAGTAATGTCAATTCCCACGGAAACAGCGGCAGCGCCTTGCTGGTACTTCTGGGCCACAATCAGGTAATTCCGGGTGGCTGACTGGATTTGCACGTCAAAGACTTGGCTGGTGGCGGTAGAGTCACTGGCAAAAAACTGGCGCATCGAGTCAGCCAAATCCGGGCTGTTTTCAAGAACGCCAAGTTGCTGACCGGCAAAATCTTCTGGGGCGAAGTTAAATGTAGCAGCCAGGTGCCGGTTAACGCCGAGGTATCGCAAATCGGAACTCACCCAAGAAACAAACCCGGGCACCGCATCCAAAACCGCTTCCAGTTGCTCTTTAGCCGCTTTGAGCTGCGCCTCTGCCAGCTTGCGCTCCGTGATATCCCGGCAGACACAGATCAAGCCAACGCCTTCAATCAAAGTCAGGGAAAGTTCCTCAGCAAAGGTGCTGCCATCGCATCTCTTGGCAGTCGCTTCTCCCCGCCAGTGGCCATTTTGTAGGAGGCGGGGAAATATCTCCCGCTCAATGCGCTCGATTTCGTCCTGGCAGTACAGCTCGCGCCACGTCTTGCCTGCCAGTTCGCCGAGATGCTGGTAGCCAAACAGTTGCAGGTGAGCGCTGTTGAGGTAGATATACTCACTGTCCTGATTGAGGATAGCAATGCCGTCGATGGCAGCTTCCACAGCGGCAAGCTGCCGCTTGAGTTCCGACTCTGCGAACTGGCGGCGTTTGTCGTTGCGGTGGGCTTCCATGATATTGGCGCAGGTTGACAGAAATGGCTGGAGGTGATCAACCAGGTGCCGGTCGTAGCCGCCCGGTCGGTTGGCGACGCCGGCCATGCCGGTCAATTGGCCATCCATGTACAGCGGCAGGCCCAAAAATGCGCTTAAGGGAAGATGGCCCTCTGGCAGCCCTCCCCGGCGGGGGTCGGTGTCAGGGGTGTTGGAAATTACAGGTGCGCCGGTGGTTATCACAGCGCCAAACAGAGTTTTCAGGTTGTGGAATTCCATACCCCCACCGGCATTCGCCTCATACAATTTTTGGGTTTCCTCATTCCAGGCAATATTGGTCATGGCATGGGTCTTCAGGTAGGGCCTGCCGCGCATCTTCATGTGGGTTTCTTCTACATAGGGCGTGCCATCAGAGGCGTAGAGGAGCTCGCCGATAAAGCCATATTCGCTGTCGGTCAGAGTCAGGAGACTGTCAAGCAGCCCATCAAATAAAATCCGGGGATTTGCGTTGGCGATGAATTGAGATTGAGCGGCGCTAATCGCCCGCAACAATTGGTTGCCCACCTCAAGTGCCGACTCTGCCAGCTTGCGCTCCGTAATGTCTGTCCAGGAGCCAAC
>CAZJNL010001210.1:0-2112 GCA_964546515.1 uncultured Oscillatoria sp. | reverse complement strand
CGGCAATCACATGGCGAACGCCTATCCAGAATACGCCTACGAGTACGGCGATTTGCTGTGGATGGACCCCGGTGCCAAAGTTGTTCAGGACAGAACTTACGAAGTCATTATGGATGTGGTGCGCCGCTATGATGTAGACGGCATCCACCTCGATGACTACTTCTATCCCTATCCCAAACCCGGCATCGAATTCCCCGACTCGAAAACCTATTCCGCTTACCGAGCAGCCGGTGGCTCCCTCTCCCGAGGCGACTGGCGGCGCGATAATGTCAACAGGTTGATGAAGCGCCTCTCAGACGGCATTCGATCTGCCAAACCTTACGTCAAATTTGGTATTAGTCCCTTTGGCATATACCGCCCCGGACAGCCGCCAGGAATTGTGGGATTAGACCAGTACAGCGAACTTTATGCAGACGCCAAAAAATGGCTGGAACAAGGTTGGGTTGACTATATGGCTCCCCAACTCTACTGGCGCATTGACCCGCCCCAGCAAAGCTACCCCGCACTGCTGACTTGGTGGACGCAAAATAACCCCCTAGGCCGGCATATTTACGCGGGCAACTACCTGAGCCAACTCGACGGACAAAGCTGGTCGATTTCCGAATTCAAGAGACAGGTTGAGATTTCTCGCCGCAAAGCAGACGCTCTCTCTTTGGGAAATATCTTCTTCAGCATGAAGGTTTTCAAAGAAAATCGCCTCGGCGTTAATGATGCCTTCAAATCCTCAATTTATCCCCGACCGGCACTCCCACCCGCGATGCCTTGGTTAGACGCCCAACCGCCCGCCCCCCCCACAGGCGTCACCGCCAGTGCCGGTACGATTACTTGGGACCCGCCGGTTTCTAACGACATTCGTTCCTGGACTGTTTACAAGCGCACCGGCAACAGTTGGGCACTCTTGGGAATTGTTCCCGCCGGCACTCCCGGTGCCAAAGTTGGACCCGGAACTTATGCCGTGTCCGCCGTGGATCGCATCGCTAATGAAAGTCAGGGAGTTGTTGTCACCATGCAGTAAATAGGTCAGCAAAATTCCGCTCGTAAAACTCAGAAACCCGGTTTCTTCAAGAAACCGGCTTTCTTGATTTCGCCCTAAGTACAGGCGTGAGGGCGTTTCCTGCTTAAAGCCTTGACATCCTGTTAGTGATGTTCTATATAAAAAAATAATGTCCATTCCCTAGCATTGTTAGGGAACGGTAAGGGCGGTCAGACGCGATAAATCGCGTCTCTACAAGACAGGCGCGATTTATCGCGTCTCTATCAAACAGGAAAGTTAAATCCATGAAATTGAATTTTCTTACCGAGGCGGCGTTTGGGCTGCTAAAAAAAGTAGCTCCGACTTTGACTCCTAAAAGCTTCCTCGACGCGCTGAGCGAGGATTTCGATCCGAATTTATCGGATGCTGAAAACAAGGAACGAATGATGGGAGCTATCCGGAAAGGAATTTTTGGGGAGCGACTCGCAGAAGCTGCTGACCCCAATGTTCAAGCCGATCCAACGATTGAAGCTAAATTGCTATCCCAACAGCCAGCTAATGAAGCTGTTCCTGAGGGTGGCGATTTCAAGAAAAAAGGACGCAGCCACGAAGGCGAGCAAGGCGGGTATTAAGATGCCGGTTTTTCCGGGAATTAACAGCATTCTTGTTCCCTAAGGAGAGAGAGCATGGCCAAGGAAAATTTGTGGGTACAATTAGGCATTGTCCTCACTAAAGAAGTTTTGAAATGGGCCTTAGAAAAAGCAATTGAATGGGCGATAGAGGAATTGCGCAGGCAGTATAGTTTGGGTAAGTGAAACACACCGGCATCCCGACGGGTGTGTTCGCCTTCTGTAGGGGCGGGTTCACCGGCAATCTTTGCAGCGCCGCCCCGGATAGCAATAAACCCGCCCCGCCAAAGCCCCGCATTTTATGCCGGTGGTTTTTAGGAGCGGGTTCACCCGAAATCTTTGCATTTGCCGGCAGCAGTTTGTGCGCCCTTATACAAAAATGGGATGCTAGCCCCGCACCCGAATCGCGATTGCAGTAATATTATCCCAAGTTGCTACCTACAAGTCTAAGCATCCAGATCCCCCCAAACCCCGTGAACAAAAAAAATTTCCTCTGGCTCCCCCCTTTTT
>CAZJNL010001209.1:0-2113 GCA_964546515.1 uncultured Oscillatoria sp. | reverse complement strand
AGGCCCAATGGTTAGCTGGACGCACCGGCATTTATTTGCTGAGGAAAATGGCAAAACCAAGCTGACGGATGCCATTGATTTTGCCTTACCCGGTGGGTGGCTGGTTGAGCTTTTTCTCAGCATGTGGGTGCTGTCGCGTCTGGAGGAGATGTTTCGCTACCGGCACGAGGTCACGAAACGGGAGTGCGAGGGGGATTAATCAGTGCTGGGGACGGGTTTGCCGGTGGATATCGCCTATCTACAGGCAACCTGTCATCCCATTAGAGTGAGCCCAACCTTTTCCTTGCAAGCGTCAGCAAGACAGAAGACTGCGCTGTTGGCAAGGCTTTCGATCGTATCCCGACTGATGGAAGGCTCAGAAAACATGAAATTCAAAACCATTTTTCCCCGAAAGGTTGAGACAGCCGCACCCAGAACACCCCCAAACGCAGCCTGCGCTGGAACGTAGCTGATTTCTTCCAGTTCAAAGGGGCCGTAAACTGTGGGGATGTTTGCTCGACCAATATTAGTGACAGCCACCGTTACAGGCACTTCATTAGGACGGGCGAGAAGAGACTCGACAATTTTCCTCGACATCAAAACGGAGCTGAATATATCGTCTCGTTCTAAACCCGCTTGAAGCTGCTGTTTCACATCCCGCGCTAATTCCCAGAACGATGTATTCGCTCTCAGGGAGTGAAATGTAGTCACAGATGCAGCCAGTATCCCCATATTTTCATCGCTGACTGCTGGGGTCAAACGTCTCCGCACATCTGCATAAGACCTGCAGATAACGCGCACATCTCTTGCTTCTCCGGCACTTATTTTTATCGCTGCTGCGAACATCAGTGCTGCGCACAAAGCAGCTTGCACCGTTGTCTTTTCCTGCCTGCAAATATTGACGATATTTTCGGTTAACTCTTCGTCTAGCCGTCTTGTCACCCACCCGCAACGGCGCAACTCAGTGGGAACACACTTCTCGAAACCCAACGTTTCTGGCCGGTGCAACAGCAGCTGTAATTTAAGCCACAATAAAAACAGCACACCCTTCACCGCACCTTTGAACCCCCTTACCGATTCCGGAAATAGCTCCTCTACTCTTGGAAGTGGGGATAAGCTGGCGACTTGAGTGATTTGTTGACCGCAGGCAAGTCTCTGGCAGTAGCTCAATATTTCTGAGTGCAGTCGGATGCTTGATAAACCGTCTGTTACGGCGTGATGCACTGCTGTAATTAGATAACTGGTGCTGTTTTCAGTCTCCAACCGAACGAGTGCGGCTCGCACCAGACATTGGCTACTGTCAATTTTATCATTCAGCTCTTCCCAAACGACTTCTTCCCACTGTTCCTTGTGCCCCGCGCTCACAACACGCAGCGGAATCTTTTGCGTCCCTTCAGTTTCAAAGCGGAGACTGTCCAGCGACCCGACAATACGACAATTAAGACGCTGGTGACGGCACTGGACAAGGTTGAGTGCCTGCCTGACAACTTCTTCAGTCAGTGGTCCCTTGACGCGGCTAATCGTTACCACATTGAAAGAGCCAGCCTGGCGATTTAAGATTTCCATAGCTTGCTCGATGGGGACGAGATCTCTGTTATTAATCACCACTCCCTCCGAGATTCCATAATTCCTTACAATATCACAGTTCTGGGAAATCAGACTGGGCAGGTAGCTGGCCGAGCCGCTTCAGCTTGGATGTGGCACCGTTGCGGCTAGCGGGGCCAATTTCCCTTGCCGGCGCTGCGAAGCTACAGCCCAAATTCCCGTGCGGTCTTCCAGCCCGCACTGCAGAAACGGGCTTGCCGGTGGATTTGAGATTGGCTGCCGGTGCCGGTATGACCTCTTGATGACATCTTGTGAGAGAATCTTTAAAGCTGCCGCCGTATAATTGGTAGCCAGTGATTAGGAGAACGACAAAAATGCCAGCATCTAAACTGCCTGACGGTCCCCAGACTCTACCGTTGCTGCAGACGCTCAAGTGGATGGCCAAGCCCCTGGAATATATGGAAGACTGCGCCCAACGCTACGGTGATAGCTTCAACCTGCGGATTGGCCAAACTTATATTCCACAAGAATTCAATAGCAACCCCCAGCTGATTCAGGAGATTTTTACCGCCGATCCAAAACAGCTAGA
>CAZJNL010001208.1:0-2113 GCA_964546515.1 uncultured Oscillatoria sp. | reverse complement strand
TTCTTCTTCCTTCTTGGCGTCCTTGGGGGAAATGCGGTTCATTATTAAGACCCCAGATCAATGAGCCAACAGTCTCATCGGTGGCGCAAAAAATTCGCGGTTCCCCGGTGAGGCTGGCATCCAGACATCAGCCCAACTGCCAGTAAGATAAGATCGTACTTTGTCGCCAATGTTACCGGCAGCCCTATCGAGAAACCAGATCCAGGCTTTGGGGCACCCGAGGCGGCGCTAGAACCTGAACAGGGAAACTAAGTATTCGACCGGGGAGACTTGACGCGAACGTGATGGAGTTGCAATGTTTGCCCTATGGCGCAGGCCATGCAGATGAAGGGGTTTGCCTGCTGGTGCGCATGGGCCCATACCGCATCCTGCTGGACTGCGGTCTGAGAGATATTTCGCCCCTGACTGCCAATCCAAATCAGCCACCGGCAGATTTGGTGCTGTGCACTCACGCCCACCCAGATCATGCCAGAGGGTTGCTAGCACTCCACCGGGCGTTCCCACAGTTGCCGGTCTACGCCAGTGAGGTGACAGCCCAACTGCTGCCCCTCAATTGGCCCGAACTAGAACCGGCAGCGGTGCCGCTATTTTGTCAGGCGCTGCCCATGCAATCGCCGGTGGAATTCTTTGACGGTTTGACGGCAAAATTGATCGGAGCAGGCCACCTGCCCGGGGCAGCGGCTATTTTGCTCACCCGCACCGCTCCCGGACAGAGCCACACGCTGCTCTACACCGGCGACTTTTTCCTCTCCAACTCCCGCCTCGCCGATGGGCTGGCCCTGGAAGAGTTGCGGGGGCTGGGGCCAGACGTGCTGATTCTGGAAGGCAGTTACGGCACGGCTCGCTACCCCCACCGGCGCAATCAAGAAAACCAGCTGGCAGAGCGGATCGAGGCGGCGCTCCGAGAGCGGCGCAGCGTCCTTCTCCTGGCACCGGCACTGGGTTTGGGCCAAGAACTGCTGATGCTGCTGCGCTCTCACCACCACTTCACCGGTCGCGACATCGATATCTGGGTGGACGTTTCCGTCGCCACCGCCTGTGACGCCTACCTGGAAATCCTGCCCCATCTGCCGGCATCGGTGCAGAATTTCGCCCGGCACCAGCCCCTGTTTTGGGACGAGCGGGTGCGCCCGCGCGTGCGCCGGTTGAGCCGGGAGCTGCGGGGCGCGGTTGGCAAAACTCCCTGCATCGCCCTTGCCGGTGAAACAGCCGATTTGAGCGATTACTGCCATCCCGACACTGGCCCTTGGCTGGTCTTGCTGCCCGAACACCCCGGGCACCCGCTCAACCTCCAGTCCCCCAATCTGCTTTTGCCGGCGCTTTCCTCCGCTACCATTGAAACTTATTTACTGGCAGAGCATTGCGACGGTCCGGGCACGACGCAGCTGATCCACAATCTCCGCCCCCAGCACGCCATCTTTGTCCACGGCTCCCCCACCTACCTGGCCGACCTGACGAATTTGGATGAGTTGCGCAATCGCTACCACTTGCACTCCCCCGCCACCGGCACCCGGGTAGAACTCCCGATTGGCGAGAAGTTTCTCCAGCCAGAGGTGGCGGAAACCCACTACGAAGGCGAACTCACAGAACAGGGGACAGTGGTGACCGTTACCCTGCCCAATGCCATGAAGGGCGATCCGCGCTGGCAGAATTTTGCTGATACCGGTTTGGTGGAGGCGCGATGGCAGGGTGAGGAACTGGTATTGCGCGGGCTGTCCCAGCGGGAACTGCTCAGTCAGTCCGACCGCACCGAGGTGCCGCCCGAGGTGGAGTGCTGCGCCAACTGCCGGTACTATCGGGGACAGCGATGCTGGAACTCGGCTTCGCCGCTGTTTGAGTTCAAGGTGACAGCCGATGGCTACTGTCCGGTTTTTGAGTCGGCTGACGCGCCCCCCTCATCACCGGCAGCCTCGGAAGAAGACGAGGTGGAAGAACAGCAGGAACAACAGCAACCAGAGGAACAACAGCAATCAGAAGAACAAAAGGAACCAGAGGAACAAAAGGAACCAGAGGAACCGGAGTTCACCTAAAAAGGCAGTGGGTGTCGTTGATGCGACACCCACAAACTATCGGGGGGTAATATCAAGTCCGGTGGCATCCTTATTGCAAAACT
>CAZJNL010001207.1:0-2115 GCA_964546515.1 uncultured Oscillatoria sp. | reverse complement strand
CCCCCCCCCCCCCCCCATGTAACGGCCGCCCAGGGGCGCATCCATAACACATGCTCACTGGCTTTGACTCTTGTCCACTTGTTATGTTGTGTGGCAAATATTTCGGGCGAACCAGCCCTTACGAATTTGTGCCGGTGTTGCAGCACCGGCATTCCGTAGCGGTGGGGGCGGATTTAGCCCCCCCTCCCCGTTAACGGGGAGGGGGTTGGGGGGTGGGGTTCTAAAAAATCAGGAGCAAGCTGTTAGATTACGCAAACGCAACCAACTTTTCGCTCAGCTCCCACAGGCGCTTAGCTTTCTCATCATCGCTCGCTTCCGATGACACCTCTTGCACAAACGACTTGCCATTTTTCTTCTGGCGGTTTCCCCAGCTCCAATACATACCCGATTGTTTGTACTCAGGATCGGCAACTACCGCCGCAACCCGCTCGCCGGCTAACTCCTCGGAGACAAACCCGCCGGTAATGTACTTCTGGAAGATGGGGAAAAGTTTCTGAAACAAAGGATAGTGGTTTCGGAATAGGGCTGTTGTCGCAACACACCCCGGATAGAGAGAGCTGAAGGTGATACCGGTTGACTCGTGATAGCGCCGGTGCAGCTCCCGCATGGTTAGCACATTGCACACCTTGCTGTCTTTGTAAGCCTTCACCGGCTCAAACTTCTTGCCGTCAATCATGGTGTGAGGCGCTTGGAATCCCTCTGCCAAACCCTTCAAATCTCCCAAATCCGGGCGCGGCGGAATTTTTCCTCCCAACTCCTTCGGGTTGTGAGTCACAGTTCCCAAAATCACCACCCGGCGATCCGCAGCTTTAGAGAGCTTCATATCCTCTAGCATAATCTTGCACAAGAGGAAATGTCCGAGGTGATTCGTAGCAACCGTTAATTCATATCCCTCAGGGCTGCGCAACGGCTGCTTAATTAGAGGCATATAGATGGCAGCGTTGCACACCAAAGCATCCAAAGTTCTGCCGGTTGCCCTGAAGCTGTTGATAAACCGCCGAACGCTATCCAAGCTCCCCAAATCGATATGCAGGATAGTGTAGCTGCCAGACGGCATGCCCACAGACTGGGCAGCTTTTTCCGCCTTCGCCACATCCCGACAAGCCATCACCACATGCCATTGCTCCCTTTTGGCAAGAGCTTTCGCGGCGTACAAGCCCACCCCTGACGAGGCACCCGTGATCACGACTGTTGACTTCCGATCTTCTTCCATTCTCTTCGGACTACGTTAACTGTGCTGACTATCTCTAGGATCTCACAAAACGCTCCCCACGATCTCTTTTTTTTGCCGCGCCGGCGGGTGGTGAGGGTGCGCCGGTGACTGGCACACTAACACAAAGGTGGGGATTTGCCCAGAATTCTCACTCTGTCTGAATTATAGCCGTCTCCCCACACCTGCAACTCCGATCGAGCCGGTGCCGGCGGGCTACCCTGCGGGAAGCCGCCCTTGGCGGCTATGTTTGTATAGCCGCTCATTCTATTCACCGGTATTTATCTATATAACTGAGATCCTCCCCACAACAATCGCCCGCAACACCCCCCGATGAAGCAGGTGCCGGCAGAGCAACATGATTGTATAGCCGCTCATTCCATGATGCTGTTGGATCATCCGTGAAGCGTGACACCCAATTAACGCTCCCGTCGCACGCCTCCCATATCATATATATCCGCATCCTCACTCTCCGCCAAAGTTACCCCCCGCACCGTTACCGGCTCAAGAAAAGGTAGCCCGTGCAGCAAATCCATCACTTCCCCTTGCAGCTTTTCCTGATTCACATCCACCAGCAACATTTCATTGAAAGTATTCTGAATCAGCATGGAGTAGGCGCAAGCCATCCCCACCTGGCCGGTGCCAACAATCACCCCCAACAGCTGGCGGCGCTCTCCTATCAATCCTTGACTGCCCTCAATTGTGGCTGTAAACAGCTGTTCAAACATAGATTTATTTTATCACCTGCGCGAGATCCTCTAATTACAATATGCGAATCCTCCCATCTTGTCATCCCTCTGCAGGAATAAAAAAAGCTCCTGTCACCCTCCTTATATCATGAACGGTTGCCACGGCATTGTAGAGAGACGCGATAAATCGCGTCTCTCTACAAGAGTTTTGCAATA